>JAFXOB010000033.1 GCA_017529005.1 Elusimicrobiota bacterium | reverse complement strand
GTATCTTGTTTCCATTGCCAAACATATTTTGGATCTTCGGTATGTCCGCCGCAAGAAGAATGAAAAAAAGTTTGAGCAAGTTCATTGTTATAAAGTACAACTTCTTTTTCTGTATCGTGAACGGCTTTGTTACAGTTTTTTGTTTCACAAGAAGCTCCGCCATATACTTGGCAGTGAACTTTAGAGCAAATATCATATCCTTCTTTTGAATGTCTCCCAAGATTTTTTAAAGCATAAGTTCTGCTTATGACAGCTTGAGCTTTTAATGTTTCCAAGTTCCAAGAAGAGTTTGCTTCTTTAGGTAAAATTCCTTTTAAATAATCTTCCATTTTTATTTCGTTTATAATATTGTTACCGGTTGAACAATAATTTATTATTATATTTCCTCTATATATTTTACCGTTAACCAAAAAATATTTTGTGGAAACAAACTTTAAAGGTAAATTATAACTTTTGTTAAATATTACGGCTTTGTTATTTTTTAATTCTATTTTAATTTTCCCTTCAGACAAAGAATATTTTCTGTTATTATAAATAAAATAATATTTTTTATCACTTGCTATACTTAATTCTTTTTGGTTTGATAAAATGCCGACTTTTATGTATTCTTTATATTCTTTTGCAAATGCAGGTGAGATAAAGAAAGTAAAAGATAATAGAATATAAACAAAAAATAATAAAGTACACTTGAATTTTTTCATATTTGTAAATAATAACAGAAATCTTTTTTTTATTCAATAGCCGGAGAAAGGTAATACATAATTTACAAACTCTCTGATCTTCTGATTTTCTGCTTTTCTTGTTTGACAATAACTTCTAAAAAGTGATAATATAAATCAATTGATATTTTATTTGTGAGGTTTTATCTTGTTAAAAAAAATATTATTTGTTTTTTTATCAGTATTTTTATTTTGTATATGTACAAATAAGGTGTATGCTAATAATATTACATATCTTGTAGATATACCTACTTATTCTTTGTTAGATTATGGAAGTTATGACATTCAATTTAGGGTTTTTTCTAATGGTGGAGTTCTTACAAAATTAAATGTGGGAATTTTTAAAGTTTTGAATTTAGGCGTTTCCTGGGAATTGGGAAGTCTTATAGGTGTAGATGATGTTACTGTAGCAGTACCTGCTTTACAAGTTAAATTCAGTTTGTATTCCGGTAGTGAAACTTTGCCCGGCCTTGCAATAGGTTATGACGGTCAAGGCTTTTTTTATAATCCGGACGATGCCGATTTTGTTCAAAAAGGCAAAGGTGTATATTTTGTAGCAGGTAAAGAACTCTTTTTTCCTACATTAAATTTTAATGCAGGTATAAATGTAAATGATTTTAAAGAACCTTGTCTTTTAGGGTTTGTAGGTGCTTCTTATGAAATAATAGAAGAATCTTTAATGGCAATGCTTGAATACGATAATCTTGGAAAAGGTAAAGATGCAAGATTAAATGTTGGCTTTAGAGTTTGGATAACAGAGAATTTTGATATAGATTTTATACTTAGAAATTGTACAACGAGTGATAAAGAAAGAGCCGGTTGTGAAAGAATTTTAAAGATAAGTTATCAAAGCAGATTTTAAGAGGATTTTTAATGAGTGAATTTTTGTTGGATTTTGAAAAACCTGTAGTTGAACTTGAAAAGAAAATTTTAAGTTTAAAAGTTTCTGCCGAACATAGTAAAATAGATTTTTCAAGTGAGATAGCGGAATTAGAAGAAAAAAAAGAAAAACTTAAAAAAGAAATATACGGTTCACTTACATCTTGGCAAAAGGTTATGCTTGCAAGGCATCCAAGCAGACCGTATACTCTTGATTATATAAAAATTATATGTGAAAATTTTGTTGAGTTGCATGGTGACAGAGCTTTCGGTGATGATCCTGCATTGGTATGTGGTCTTGCAACCATAGATAATAAGCCGGTTGTTGTTATAGGTCATCAAAAAGGAAGAACAATTCAAGAAAATATAGATAGAAATTTCGGTATGGCTCATCCGGAAGGATATAGAAAAGCTCTCAGACTTATGAAAATGGCAGAAAAATTTAACAGACCTATAATAACTTTTATAGATACAGCCGGTGCATATCCGGGAATTGCTGCGGAAGAAAGAGGACAGGCAGAAGCTATAGCAAGAAATTTAAGAGAAATGTCTTATTTGGAAGTTCCGGTTGTAAGTATTATTATTGGGGAAGGTGGTTCAGGTGGAGCTATAGGCATCGGTGTTGCAAACAAAGTTGCAATGCTTGAAAATGCTTATTATTCTGTCATATCGCCTGAAGGTTGTGCTGCGATATTATTTAGAGATGCATCAAAATCAAAAGAAGCAACAGAAGCTTTAAAGATCACAGCTAAAGATCTTTTGAAAAATGGTGTGATAGATGAAATTATAAAAGAGCCTGTTGGTGGAGCTCATGTTGATGCGGTAGAAACTGCGATGAATATAAAGAGATTCATAAATAAATCTCTTACGAGTTTATCTAAAATGACCAAACAACAACTTGCTGATGATAGATATTTGAAGTTTAGAAAAATAGGCGTTTTTGAAGAGGAAACAGCTAAACAAAAAAAAGCTTTGAAAAATAAAAAAACTACTACAAAATCTAGGAGGAAGTAAAATGGCATTAGTACCTATGAAGCAAATTTTGGAAGAAGCAAAGAAAAAAGGCTATGGTGTTGGAGCTTATAACGTAAACAACATGGAACAAATTCAAGCTATTATGGCTGCAGCACAAGAAACACAATCACCTGTAATTATTCAGGCAAGTAGAGGAGCTTTGAAATATTCTAACTTCACATATTTAGGATATTTGATGAAAGCAGCTGTTATAGAAAACCCTACAATTCCGGTTGCAATGCATTTGGATCATGGTAATTCTTTAGATAGTGCGAAGAAAGCTATCGATTTAGGTTTTTCTTCTGTTATGATAGACGGTTCATTAAAAGAAGATGGTAAAACACCTTCAGATTATGAATATAATGTTAACGTAACAAGATCTGTTGTTGAATATGCTCACAAATATGGTGTTACGGTGGAAGCTGAAATCGGAAGATTAGGCGGAATTGAAGACGGAGTAGGTTCAGGTTCTGCTCACATTACTGATCCTCAAGAAGCATTACAGTTTGTAAAAGATACCGGTGTTGATGCTTTGGCTATAGCAATAGGAACATCACATGGTGCTTATAAATTTAAAGGTGCTAAAGTTTTGGCATTTGATGTTTTACAAGAAGTTAGAAAACTTATCGATATTCCTATAGTTCTTCATGGTGCATCGTCAGTTCCAAAAGAATTAATAGATGCAGTAAATAAATATGGCGGGAAAATGCCCGGTGCAGAAGGTGTACCTATGGAACACTTACAAAAAGCAATTCAATTAGGTGTTCAAAAAATTAATGTTGATACAGACGGAAGACTTGCAATGACAGCAACAATAAGAAAAGTATTTGCAGAAACACCTGAAAAATTTGATCCTAGAGATTATTTAGGCCCTGCAAGAACAGCATTACAAGGTTTAATAGCAAGTAAAATGAAAGCTTTCGGAACAGCAGGACATGCAAGTGACTATGCTCCTATGACATTGGAAGACATGAAAAAAATATACAATAAATAATTAAAAGTTGTTGACAATAAGTAAAATGTCTGTTATAATTGTTTTATAAATATATAAAATTGTATGTTGTATAAAAAAAAGGGGGAACTCAGTTATGGCAAATTATGAAGTTAAAAGTGTAGGTGTAGTTTCTTTAATTAAGAATTTTCCTATAGTGTTTGCTTTACTTGGAGCATTAATTGGAATTTTCACATTCTTCATTTTCCCAACAGATTTAGCAGCAAATTTAGGTTTTGGTGCAAGAATCCTTTCATGGTTGATTTTTATAGTTCTTTATACAGCTATAATGTCAATCGGAGTAGTAGTTGTTGCATGGATTTATAATTTTGTTGTTGGAAAAATCGGTAAAGGCGCAATTATTAATTTAGAACAATCAGAAGAATAATTTTTTATAAAAGCTAGTTTATTGTAGTTTGTATTTATTGCAGTAAACTAGCTTTTACTATCCTTCAAGAATGGTATGTTTAATGAATCTTAAAGCTAAGATTACCCTATATGTATCGTTTCTTTTATTAATAGTCATAATTGCTGTTTCATATAATATTTTTGTTACACAGAAAAAAATTTTAACACAACAAATTTCGGAAAACAGAACCAGAGCTTTTAAAAGTTTTGTTTCAATGTGTAATGAAGCAATAAAAGTAAAAGATGATATTCAGGTAAACCATGCAGTTGAGTTATTGGTATCGACATACAAACCATCCGTAGTTTATGCCGGTTATATAAATTCAAACAATGTTGTTATGTTTGCATCAAGAGATGAAGACAGAAACATGGATTCTGTGCTTAAAACAAGAATAAAACAAACAAATAAAGATTATATAGAAGTTTATCCTTCCCTTACCGGTGAGCAAATTTGTGAATTTGCTACACCTTTCTTTTTCAATGGAGAAAATGTAGGGACATTTGTTGTCGGTTTTTCTCAAACAAATATGAAAGAACAAATAGATAACGGAATATCTATGATGTTACACAAAATAAAAATAATAGTTATTGTAACCATGATTATAGGTGTGATATTATCTTATTTTCTCGGTTATTCATTTGCGAAACCCATAAAAAAACTTACAAATGCAGCAGAACAAATAAGTAAAGGTAACTTGGATGTGGAAATTAAAGTTAACAGAAAGGATGAAATAGGTAAACTTTCTAATACTTTTAATAATATGGCCAAACAAATTAAAGAATTGGATTCTATGAAAGATAGTTTCGTTTCAAGTGTTTCTCACGAGTTAAGATCTCCTTTGTCTGCTATAGACGGTTATTGCGATTTATTAATAGAGTGTGTAAATAATAATTATTCAAAGGAACAGGAACTTAAAGGGTTACAAATTATAAAACAAGCAACTGTTCGTTTGACAAATTTTATAAATAATATTCTTGATTTGGCGAAGATGAAAGCAAATAAGCTGGAAGTTAAAAAAATTGATGCGGATGTTGCCCCGATAATAGATGAAATAGTTACGTTATATCAACCTTTGGCGACACAACAAAAAAAGAGAGTATATTCGGAAATAAACGGCAATATACCTAAAATAAATATTGATGTTGAAAAAATAAAGCAAGTTATAACAAATCTTGTAAGCAATGCAATGAAATTTACAAAAGAAAACGGAAGTGTGGGGGTAAAGGCTTTCCCTACATCTAAAGGTTATGGTGATGATTATATTGAAATTTGGGTGCAGGATGACGGTGTTGGTATTCCGAAACAACAAGTAGATTTAGTATTTCAAAAATTTTATCAGGTTCATGACGGAGAATTTAAAAGACCTAAAGGAACAGGGCTTGGTTTAACAATCGTTTTTGAAATGGTAAAATTACATAAAGGTTATGTTTGGGCGGAAAGTGATTTAGGAAAGGGAACAACTTTTAAATTTGCTTTACCTAAATAAGGATAGAAAATGGCTTTTACTATTTTAGTTGTAGATGATGAAATTTTATTAAGAGAAATGTTAAAAGATATTTTTACTATTGCGGGTTATAATGTTATAACTGCGGAAAACGGTAAAGAAGGTTTAGAAAAAATAGAAAAATATTTTCCCGATTTTGTTATTCTTGATGGATCTATGCCTGTTATGGACGGATTTGAAACATTGGAACAAATAAGAAAAAATCCTAAGTTTATTAATTTGCCGGTTATGATGTTTACTGCTTTATCCGGAGAATCCGAGCAAATAAAAGGATTAAGTTTAGGGGCAGATGACTATATAACAAAACCTTTTAAAACTCCTATACTTTTAACTAAAGTTAAAAATATATTAGATAGAAAAAAACAAAGTATGGATGTTAATCCTTTGACATCTTTGCCCGGAAATTTATCTATACAAGAAAATATTGAAAAAAGGATTGCTAATAAAACTCATTTTTCTTTACTCTATATTGATTTGAATAATTTTAAAAGTTTTAATGATAAATACGGATTTTATACCGGTGATAAAATAATTAAATTTACGGCTGATTTATTGCAAAATATTGTAAGAAAATACGGAATGTTATCTGATTTTATAGGACATATCGGCGGAGATGATTTTGTTATAATTACCGAAGGTGGTAACAGTATAACATTAGCGGAAAATATTATTAGTGAATTTGATAAAAATATATTACAGTTTTATAATGAAGAAGATAAAAAGAATGGCTTTATTGTTTCTATGGACAGAAATGATAAAATTCAAAAATTTTCGATAATGACGATATCAATTGCTATTATAGCTACGAATGTTGCCCGTTTAACACATTTTGCGGAAATTTCAAAAAGGGCATCCGAATTAAAAAAATTAGCAAAGAAAAATAATAAAAGTTCTTATGTTTTTGAAAGAAGAAAAGATTGCAGATAAAATATGTTTCTAAGAGGAACAACAATGATAGAAAATAAAATTGTTATAGTTGATGATGATGAGGCTATTAGAGAATTGGTTGCGGATGTTTTAGAAACTGAAAATTTTAAGGTTATTAAATGTGCAGATACGGACGATGGTTATAAAAGAATATTAAAATCAAAACCTGATTTGGTTATCCTTGATGTTAAAATGCCTCAAATAGGCGGAATCGAATTATGCAGACTGTTAAGAGAAAATATAGAAACAAAAAATATTCCTGTAATAATGTTAACTGTAGAAGCTACCGAAACAGATAAGGTGATAGGATTAGGTGTGGGTGCTGAT
>JAFXOB010000260.1 GCA_017529005.1 Elusimicrobiota bacterium | reverse complement strand
GTCCTGAATCCAACATCTCTTTACAGATTTGCTCGGATGTCATTTCCAAACAAGCTTTTTTAGCTGAAGCATATCCGCCTTTACTTATATATTCTTCAATATCTTCTGCACCTATGAAACCGCAATTTTTAAGAACATATCTTCTTTGTTTTGCATAGAAAGGAATTTCGGAATGACCTTTATAAAATTTATCGTTAATCTTGTAGCATAATCTTTCAACAACTTCATCTTTAATAATACTTTTTTCAATTATTTCTTTTACATCTTCAACTTTAACTTTTGTATAAAGAATATCATCTTCACCTTTTATAACTGAAACCAAAGGCCCCATTTGGCAAAAACCCTGACAACCACTTTTTGAAACAAGTGTTCCTTTACTTTCATCATTTAACTCTATACAAAGTTCAACATTTAATTCTTTTGCCAATCTTAAAAATTCGGCATAAACTTTTAAAGAACCGTTTGCAACACAACCGGTACCTGCACAGATTATTATTCTTTTTGAAATCTGTTTAAATGCTTTTTGTACTTTAGCGGAAATTTTATCTAAATCTACAGACATTATTTTTCCTCCTGTTTAATCATATCGTCAATAATTTTTGTTACTTTTTCAGGTGTAACTTGACCGTAAACTTCGTTATCTATAACCATTGCAGGAGCAAGTCCGCAAGCACCTAAACAAGATACTGTTTCTAATGTAAATAACATATCTTTTGTTGTGTTTTCAGCTGCTGTAAGATTAAGTTTAGATCTTATTGCATCAATAATTGTTGTAGATCTTTTTACGTGGCAGGCTGTTCCGTCGCAAACTTTAATAATGTGTTTGCCTTTTGCTTTTAAAGTGAAATGAGCAAAAAATGTGGCAACGCCATAAACTCTTGCAGGGGAAATATCCAATGCAGAAGCTATAAATGTCAAAATTTCTTCAGGAAGATAATTATATACTTCCTGTACTGCTTGCAAAATTGGGATTAATCTTGCTTTATCTCTGCCATTTTCGTCAAGAATTTGGCATACTTTGTCAAATTTCCCTTGATTTTCCATTTTTAAATTTTCTCCTATATTATAATAACAACCAAATATTTTATTTCAACTTCTTTATCTTTTGAGATAATACCGCCAAACTTGAAGCCAAATTTTCATGTTGAACAACAACATCTTTAGGTACTTTTATTTTTACCGGTGCAAAATTCCAAATAGCTTTAATTCCTACTTTTACCATTCTGTCTGCTAATTCTTGTGCCACGGATACAGGAACAGTTAAAATTCCTATTTTTATTTGCATTCTGCTTATTATCTCTTCAAGTCTATCAATACTAAAAACTTTTTTATAGTTTATGAATTTATCAACTCTTTCCGGATTATTATCAAATGCTGCAATTATATCTACACCATACTCCTTAAAACCATGGTATCCTAAAAGAGCATATCCCAAATGTCCGGCACCAACTAAAACAGCTTCATTTTTAGTATAAAAACCTAAAAATTTTTCAATAGCCGATATTAACTTTTTAAGGTTATAACCTCTTTTTGGTTTGCCTTCAATTTTTGTAGCTTCTATATCCTTTCTTACTTGTATAGTATTAAATCCAAGGAACTTTGCTATTTGTGCCGATGAAATTTCTTTAATACCATCATTTTCTAATTGTTTTAAATAATGATGGTAAAAAGGAAACCTTCTTAAGGTGGCTTCCGACACCTCTTTTTTCTTATATGAATCTTTTTTTTCTTTCATGAATATTAAAAATTTTTACTTATTTTAGTTGTGTGTTGCTCGTGTTAAATAATTATAGATAAAATTTTATCTATTTAAAAAATGTAAGTCAATGAATTTAGATTTGTATAACTTTTTTATATTTTTATAACTTTTAGCTGTTTTATTTATTATTAGTAATTTCTAGTATTACTTTTCCTACATTTTCTGCTATCATTGTGTTTCCTAAATCTGTACAATGTCCGAAAGATCCTGCAAAAGTATCGGTAAATAAATCTGTATATTGTTGTTTTGTTAAAGCATTATTAAAATTTTTTTCATTGGAAACAAAAATTATTCTATTTTTTATTGATGTATTAATAAATAAGTCTTTCATTTGTTGTATAGGCATTGTTGGATAAGACATACATATATATGTGATATTGTTTTTTATTAATTTATTTGCAAAATTTATATAAAAATTTTTAACATAGTCTGCGAATATAAGTTCATTTGGTAAATTAATTTTATAGTTATATTTCTTTATTTTTAAATTTCTTTGCAAACAGTACTTATATAACTTTTCTACTATAAAACTTTTTTCTTGTTTATTAGTTAGTGAATAATAACATTTAATAATATCATCATCGGATAAATTTAATATATCACTAAGGAGCATATTTAAATTAAGTTCTGTAACACTATCATTTGCTTTCATAGAGTTAAAAAGCTTAAAAAAATCTTCAGTTTTTTTTAAGCTTAAGTATGTTCTAAGTAAATAAAAATACATAACATCACAATAATCTGTTATATTTTGCTGTATATTATATTTTTTTTCAGTAAGATATACTTTCTCACTTTCACATCTGGAAAAATATATACCTATTAAACAATTTATAGCTTCTTTATTGTTTGGATTATTTTTTAAAAAATCAAATATTTCGAGGGGTTCTTTATCTGATACTACATATTTTGCATATATTTCATCAAAAGATAAAATATTTTTTTCTTCTGCAAAACATATATGTTCAAGATTTTTAAAAATTAATAAAAATAATTCTATTGATTTTAATTTATATTTGTTGTAGATTTGTTCTCCATTAGATTTAATAGAATCATTAATTCCCATCATAGAAATAACAATATCTGGAATATAATCTCTTATTTGTTCATCTAGTTTTGAAAATAAAATTTTTATACTGGTTGCTGGAATTCCACAGTCAATTATATTGAAATTTTTATCAGAGTTTTTTTCTAAGTATTTATCTAATTGAATAGGATATTGCCTGTGAGTAGTAGATTCGCCAATGCATAATATTGTTATTTTATCTTTTTTTCTCAAAGAAAGTTTTTGTTGTTTGTAATTGTTGTATTTTCTAATATTTTCAATAGCAAAGGATGTTGTTTGTAAAAAAATTTCCAAACAAATAAAAGATAAAAATGTACCAATTAAAACTAAGCTTATTTTTTTCATAAAATTAAAATATTTTATTTTGATTTTTTATAATATTGCATGGCTTCCGGTAAATGGTCTTGCAAATCTTTTATTCTTTTTTCATCCGAAGGATGGGTAGATAAGAAATCGGATAATCCACCTTGTGAACCACCACTTGCAGCACACATTCTTTGCCAGAATTTTATAGCTTCATTAGGGTCATATCCTGCTTTTGCCATCAAAAGAAGGCCTATATGATCTGCTTCAGATTCATGCTTTCTACTGTACGGTAGGATAACCCCAACATTTCCGGCAACATTTACACCTAACATTATTAATTCTCTGTTAGGATTATTTGCTAATGTTGCATTACCTATTGCAAGTCCGTACTGAAATAAATCGTTTTGAGCAGATCTTTCTGCCCCGTGTCTTGCTATAGCATGAGCAATTTCGTGTGACATTACAGTTGCAAGACCTGCTTCTGTTTGTGTGTAAGGTAAAATTCCTGTATATACTGCAACTTTTCCACCTGATAAACACCAGGCATTAGCTTCATCACTTTCCAATAAATTAAATTCCCAGTCGTAATCACAACCGGAAACAGCAGCTATTTTTTGTCCTACTTTTTTTACAAGAGCTGTATTTGTTTTATCCGTAGATATTTTTGATTCTGCTAAATATTGCCCGTAACTTGTTGCACCTGCAGCGTTTTCCGATGCTTCATCACTTAAAATAAGTTGTGGCCTTCCCGTCATTGGAACTGTTGTGCAACCGGTTATTAAAAATACTAAACCTAATAAACAGTAATATATTTTCATAGGTAGAATTATAACAAATTTTTTCAGCTTGGTAAATTAAAATTTATTTTTTTATTTCTTTATATAATTTATCTAAATTGATAAATCTTGAATCTTTTATATTTTCAAGCCAAAAGTTTTTTATGTTTTCCGAAATATCTAATTTGCCATTACCCCAAGCATACTGTTCAAACATAGGTTGCTCATCCCAATTTCCGTTTATGTAACATAGAGCTTTAATATCTTTACTTTGTATAAATTTGAATAATATTCTATACCACTTTATTTTATCTGCTTCGGTTGCATCAGTGCCTAATGTAGGAGAACATTCTGCAATCATTAAAGGTTTATTATGAGCTTTTGCAAATTGTACCATAGGAAACCATTGCGGGTTTGCAAAATATGATATTGCACACCAGTCAACATACTCGTCTCCGGGATAATATATATCTATTCCTTTTGGAGTATATACAGTTCTTGAATGCCAAACATAAGCAACATTTTTTACCTTTTGTTCATCAAGCTTGTCTACTATATATTTAAATGCTTGTTTGTAAAGATCCGGATCATAATTGTTTTCCGGAAGATCAAATTCGTAACCTATTCTTAAAAATACCGGAACATTTGCTTTTGTTATCCATTCACCCAATTTTTTTATGTTGTCATCCAAAGAACCATCTATTACCGAATCCAGAGAACCAACTAAAAATAAACCTATTTGAAGTGCGGCTTTTTTATAATTTTTTAATATAAAATTTCCGGACATTTTCCCTGTTCCGTATTCTACATCTTCATCCAATGCTTCTAAATTTTGTAAAGATGTATAAATCATAAAACCTGCAGGAACTTTATTGTTTATTTTTACAAATTCTTCACTATCAGTATTGTTTTGACCGCAAAAAACCAAAGTATGATTATCGGAAGGTATATATCTTCCGGTAAGACCTGCTTTTCTTTGAGCAAAACAAATTGTTGTTGTAAGTAACAAACAAAACACTACACTACAAAACTTCTTCATAAAAACCTCCAAAAAATAAAACACTTGACAAACCTCCTGATTTGTGCTATATTAGCACTCAGATATAAAGAGTGCTAATTAAAATATGTTAGCATAAAGGAGGTACACAAAATGAATATATCAAAATTTACTATAAAATCGCAAGAGGCACTTGCGGACACACAGGATTTAGCGGTACAGTATGGTAACCAGGAAATATCCGCAGAACATCTTTTATATGCTTTGCTTAAACAGGAACAAGGCATTGTAGGCACCATTATAAGTAAACTGTCTGCAGTGGAACAAGATTTAAAACCGTTAATAGAAAATGATGTTTTAAAACTTATTGAATCAAAACCGAAAGTTCAAGGTGCAACACCTTACTTATCAAGTGATTTAAACAAAATTTTAACCGTTTCGGAAAAAATAGCTAAAGATTTAAAAGATGAGTTTGTTTCTACAGAACACATATTTCTTTCTGTTATAAGTTTTCCTGATTTACAGGTAACAAAAATTTTGAACAAGTACGGAATAACTCAAGATAAAGTATTAAAAGCTTTGGTGGAAATAAGAGGTTCCAACAGAGTTACGGACCAAAACCCGGAAGACAAATATCAGGCATTGGAAAAGTACGGTAAAGATTTAACCGCACTTGCCAAAAAAGGGAAACTTGATCCTGTTATCGGAAGAGATGAAGAAATCAGAAGAAGTATCCAAGTGCTATCAAGAAGAACAAAAAATAATCCAGTATTAATAGGTGAGCCGGGAGTAGGTAAAACAGCTATAGTTGAAGGTCTTGCACAAAGAATTGTTTCCGGTGATGTTCCCGAAACTTTAAAAGATAAGAAAGTTATAGAACTTGATTTAGGTTCTTTAATAGCAGGTGCGAAATTCAGAGGTGAATTTGAAGACAGATTAAAAGCCGTTTTAAAAGAAATTCAGGCAGCACAAGGTAAAATAATACTTTTTATAGATGAAATTCATACTATTGTAGGTGCGGGTGCAACCGAAGGTGCTATGGATGCAGGTAATATGTTAAAACCGTTACTTGCAAGAGGTGAATTAAAACTTATAGGTGCAACAACTCTTGATGAATACAGAAAATATATAGAAAAAGATAAAGCATTGGAAAGAAGATTTCAAACTGTTTATACCGGTGAACCTTCAGTGGAAGATACTATTGCAATATTAAGAGGTATAAAAGAAAAGTATGAAGTTCATCACGGTGTAAAAATAAAAGATTCCGCTTTGGTAGCTGCGGCAACTTTAAGTTCAAGATATATTACCGACAGATTTTTACCGGATAAAGCCATAGATTTGGTAGATGAGGCTGCAAGCAAATTAAGAATGGAAATAGATTCTATGCCTGTAGAACTTGATACCGTTGAAAGAAAAATAAGACAACTTGAAATAGAAAAACAGGCAGTAAAAAAAGATTCAGATCCTGCAGCAAAAGAAAGACTTGCTTCTATAGAATCCGAAATTGAAAAACTAAAAAATTCGTCTAATGAAATGAAGGTTCATTGGCAAAAAGAAAAAGAAACTATTTCGTCTATAAGGAAATTAAAACAAGAAATAGAACAATTAAAAACAGACGAACAAAAAGCTGAACGAAGCGGTGATTTGAACCTTGTTGCAGAAATTCGTTACGGTAAAATTCCTAAAGTTCAAACGGAATTGGATAACGAAAACAAAAAACTTACAACTCTTCAAAAAGATAAAAAGATGTTAAAAGAAGAAGTTGATGAAGACGATATAGCAACGGTTGTAGGTAAATGGACAGGTATTCCTGTATCTAAAATGATGGAAGGGGAAACTCAAAAACTTCTTAAAATGGAAGAAAGGTTACACGAAAGAGTTATCGGTCAAAACGATGCTGTTGATGCAATTGCCAATGCTGTAAGAAGGTCAAGATCCGGAATTTCAGATCCGAACAAACCTATGGGCTCGTTTATGTTTTTAGGTCCTACAGGTGTAGGTAAAACCGAACTTGCAAAGGCTTTGGCAGACTTTTTGTTTGACGATGAAAGAAACATTGTAAGAATAGATATGAGCGAATACATGGAAAAACATTCAGTATCAAAACTTATCGGTGCACCTCCGGGATATGTAGGTTTTGAAGACGGAGGTCAACTTACCGAAGCCGTTAGAAGAAGACCGTATTCCGTAGTATTGTTTGATGAAATAGAGAAAGCTCATCCGGATGTGTTTAACATAATGTTACAGTTATTGGATGACGGAAGACTTACCGACAGTAAAGGCAGAACCGTGGATTTTAAAAATACCGTTATTATTATGACATCTAATGTCGGTTCGCAATATATTCAAGACAGTATCAATTTCGATAAAGATAAAATCGGTTTTGAAAAAGGTAAAAAGAAAAGAGAGCCGGTTAAAGAAAACTTTGATTACGAACAAATTAAAAAGAAAATAGATAGTGAACTTCACTTACATTTTAAACCGGAATTTTTGAACAGAATAGATGAAATAATAATATTCAGAAGACTTGAAAAACAAGATATCGGTAAGATTATAGATATTCAATTAAAAACCATATTAAAAAGGTTGGCAGATAAGAAGATATCTATAGAACTTACAGATAAAGCAAAAGATTTTCTTGCAGATAAAGGTTATGAACCTGCATTCGGTGCAAGACCTTTAAAAAGAGCACTGCAAACTTATTTGTTGAATCCGTTATCTACGGAACTTATTGCGGGGAAGTTTGGTGAAGGGGATAAGATTAAAATAGATTTGGATAAAGATAAACTAAAATTTACAAAGTAAGCGATTTATCTTTTAAATTTATACTGCATTACAGCACGGCTCATTTACTTTTCAATGTAAACTTTGCCGTGCTGTTGTCTTGTCTAAATTTAAAATATTGTACCGCTAAGGAAAAACATTCTAAATTCCTTCATCCTAAAACAAAATCTTAAGGCCTTTAAAACTGCAACGACTAATGAATGGAAGTTTGTCATGCTGAACTTGATTCAGCATCTATAAAAAAACACCGCAATTTTAAAATACTTCAGTTCGGCCCAAACTATTCAACCTTTCAACTCAAAAAACGTTTTGCATTTTTTAACAAAATTTGTATAATACAAAAGTAAGTATATTTTGCTAAAGGTCGTGGTTTACACACTGTTATATTTTTAGATATAATTTTACTTTAAATTTAATTTAGGATTAGTTTATGATTTCGTTTTTACATTCTGCATCCGTTCAGGGAATAGATGCTTGTTTAATAGATGTTGAAATAGATATTTCATCGGGATTACCGGTATTTTCAATAGTAGGACTTCCGGATACTTCCGTAAAAGAATCCAGAGACAGGGTTGTTTCTGCAATAAAAAATTCAGGTTTTGATTTTCCTACAAAAAAAATTACGGTGAATCTTGCACCGGCAGACATTAAAAAAGAGGGCGGAGCATTCGATTTGCCGATATCTCTGGGAATACTTGCTTCAAGCGGAATAATTGAAAAAAAATCATTACAAAACTTTTGTGCAATAGGTGAACTTTCACTTGACGGTAAATTAAGACCCGTAAAAGGTATTTTGCCGATAGTTTTAAGTTTGCACAAGTTCGGTATAACCCAGGTTATAGTTCCCGAAAAAAATAAAAATGAAGCTTGTGTAGCAAAAGATATAGAAATATATCCGTTTACCGATTTAAAAGATGTAATAAAATTTTTAAAAAAAGAAACAGTTGTTGAACCTTACAAACAAGACAATATATCTATTCAAAATAGTTCAACAAAAACATCAATAGATTTTTCAGATATTAAAGGACAATTTTTTGCAAAAAGAGCTGCCGAAGTTGCCTGTGCCGGCGGACACAATATGATTATGGTTGGTCCTCCGGGTTCGGGTAAAACAATGATAGCCAAAAGAATACCTACAATTCTTCCTTCAATGAGTTTTGAAGAGTCTGTTGAAACAACAAAGATATGGTCTGTGTCAGGTCTTGTTCAGGCAGGGGAAAGTTTAATAACCAACAGACCTTTCAGAAGTCCGCACCATACAACATCATCGGTTGCTTTAATAGGCGGCGGCTCATATCCTAAACCGGGCGAAGTAAGTTTAGCTCATAACGGAGTATTATTTTTGGATGAGTTAACCGAATTTAGAAGAGATGTCTTGGAAGTTTTAAGACAACCTTTGGAAGATAAAGTTGTTACGGTATCAAGAGCAAAAAACACTTTATCTTTTCCCGCATCGTTTATGTTAATAGCATCTATGAATCCTTGTCCGTGCGGAAATTACGGCAGTGATAAAGAGTGTACTTGCAATCCGTATCAGGTTAAAAGATACAGATCAAAAATATCAGGTCCTTTAATGGACAGAATCGATATTCAGGTAGAAGTTCCTGCACTAAAAATTGATGAAATAACTTCAAATAAAAGTGTTGCAAACGAAACTTCACAACAGATAAAAGAAAGAGTAATAAAAGCAAGAAATATACAATATGAAAGATTTAAAGGTAAAAATATTTATTGTAATGCACAAATGGGGCCGAAAGAAATAAAAAAGTATTGTGTGTTGGAAGAAAAAGCAGGGCTTATGTTGCATAATGCTATAGAAAAATTAGGCTTTTCTGCAAGAGCTTATGACAGAATATTAAAAGTTGCAAGAACAATTGCCGATTTGGCAGGCAGTGAAATAATACAATCAAACCATATAGCAGAAGCAATAAAATATAGAAATCTTGATAAATATAATTAGAGAAGAAAAATGTCTTGGAGTACCGATAACAGATTTGCATATAATTTATTTGTTGAAAAGCACAAAGTAATATTAATAATTTTAATATTTTGTTTTGCTGTTTTATCAATGAAACTTTTTTACATGCAAATAATAAAAGGTAATTATTATAAAAAAATATCAGAACAGCAAAGAATAAATACCGCACATGAAAGAGCTTTTCGTGGTTTAATTTACGATACTAACGAAAAAATTCTTGTGAATAATGTTACTAACTATGTTGCTTTATTTTATCCTTTTGAGCAGCAATATGAACCTACCGAAGAAAGTATAGAAAAGTTGAGCAAAATTTTGCAGAAAGATATTAAACCTTACATTGAAAAAAGTTGGAGATACGGTAGAGTAATAAAACTTGCCGAAAATTTAACTATTAATGAAGTTTTTAAAATACAGGAAAACAAACTTTTTTTACCCGGAATAACCGTAGTAAAAGAGCCTAAAAGAATTTGTCATGATTCTATAGAAAATGCACATATTATAGGTTATGTAAACGAGTTAAGAGCAGAAGAAATTGACAATATTGATAATACGGAATTAAAAGTTGGTGATATTATAGGAAGATGTGGTATAGAACAATCTTACGATAAATATTTAAGAGGTAAAGACGGCGGTTTTTCTTTTGAAGTTAACGCAAGAGGTAAACATCAAAAAACATTTGATTATGAGTCACCGATTATAGGTAACAGTTTATATTTAACAATAGATACCGAACTACAGAAAACAGCTTATCAAGCACTGAAAAATTCTTCGTCAGGTAAAGGTGCAGCTGTTGCTATAGATGTTAAAACCGGTGCAATAAAAGCTTTTGTTTCCTGCCCGAGTTATGATTTGAATAAAGTGTCATCGGCAAAAGATTATAAAAGATATTTAAGGAATAAAAATCTTCCTTTTTTTAACAGATGTATTCAGGCTTTGTATCCGCCCGGCTCAACATTTAAAATTGTTACTTTTATTGCAGCTTTGGAACATTTACATTTCGATCCTTATACAATAGAAAATTGTACCGGGAAATTTGAACTCGGCGACAGGTTTTATGTTTGTTCTTCAAGAGCAGGTCATAAAAAATTAAATCTTATTTCTGCAATGGCATATTCTTGTAATGTTTATTTTTATATTTTAGGTCTTGATTTAGGTGTCAGGGTTATTGATGCGTATGCAAAAATGTTTAGATTGGGCGAAAAAACAGGTATAGATATTTCTTCGGAAAAGAAAGGATTTGTTCCTACACCGGAATGGAAAAAAGCTAAAATGAAAATGCCTTGGCTTAAAGGGGATACGGTTATTCTTTCTATAGGGCAGGGAGCATTGTGGGTTACTCCGTTACAAATGGCAAACTTAATGGCAACAGTTGCAAATAAAGGTGTCTCTTATAAACCATACCTTGTTGAAGAAATAAAAGATTCAAATACAAAAGAGACAGTTTATAAACATGAACCTGCAGAAAATGAAAAAATAGAACTTGAACCTTACACTTGGAAACAATTACATAAAGCACTTAAAGCTGCAGTTGAGTATGGTACTGCAAAAAGAACAAAATTTAAAACTATGACAGTTGCTGCAAAAACGGGAACTGCCGAAAATCCGCAAGGTGATGACCATGCATGGGTAGTTGCTTATGCTCCTGCAGATAATCCTAAACTTGCACTTGCTGTTATTGTTGAAAACGGAGGATATGGCGGTAGTGTTTCTGTACCTGTAGCAAGAGAAATATTTAAAAAATACTTTAATATTAATGAAGAATATGATGAAGATTTTATTAACGGAATAAAAAATGGCATACATTAGACTTATTTTTTCTAAAATTATAAAGAATATTGATATAACTTTTTTCATATCTTTATTATATTTGTTATTTATCGGGTTTGTTGCAATATATTCTGCAAGTTCAAATCTTGATAATCCTACAAAACATATAACTACACAATTTATTGCATTAAGTATAGGTGCAGCAGGAATGTTATTTCTTGCGGGGTTTAATTATCAGTATTATAAACATTTCGGAAAAATCATATATATTTTATCTTGTCTTTTACTTATATCCGTTTTACTTTTTGGAACGCAACATAAAGGAACCAAAGGATGGTTTGATTTACCATATTTTTCTTTTCAACCTGTGGAAGTAACGAAAATAATGTTGATAATCGTGTTAGCGGCATTTATAGATAAACATTGGAACGAAATATCAAAACTTTCTATATTTGTTAAAACATTGTGTATTACTTTAGGACATTTTATCCTTATAATGTTGCAACCTGACTTTTCTTCAACTTTATCTTATTTTCCTGTAACTCTTGTGTTGTTATATGTTGCAGGTGCAAGACTTACACACATATTTGCGGTTGTTTTATATGGCTCACTTGCGGTTTTAATACCGTTACTTGTAACATTTTTTAAGTTACAACCGAAACTTTTGGAAAGTAGTAAAGTTCTAACATTTTTTGTTACTGCACCATCGAATTGGCATAATGCAGCCATCATTTTAGGTTCGATAATTTTAATTATATTTTTAATTAAATGGTTTTTAAGTAAATTAAGAATTTCTATAAGTTGGGCATACCCTATTATATTTTTAGCTATAGTTTTGGCAGGTTCTTTTTCTTCTATAGTAGTGAATAAATCTTTAAAAGAATATCAAAGAAAAAGATTAATTGTTTTTTTAAAACCGGAAATAGATTCCAGAGGTGCAGGTTACAATATTATCCAATCAAAAATTACTATAGGTTCAGGCAAATTTTCCGGAAAAAAATTCTTCAAAGGAACCCAAACTCAACTTGGCTTTTTACCGGAACAAAGAACGGATTTTGTCTTTTCCGTAATAGGTGAAGAAGGGGGATATTTTCTTGCACAACTTACAATACTTTTTTATTTTTTATTTATATGGAGAGCTTTAGTTGTTGCCAAACAAGCAAGAGACAGGTTCGGTTCTCTTGTTGCTATGGGAATAGCTACAATGTTTGCTTTTTATGCCATAATAAATTTGGGTATGGTTATGGGGCTTATGCCGGTTACGGGTCTTCCTTTGCTTCTTTTGTCTTATGGCGGTTCAAGTATGCTTTCATCCATGTTTGCCATAGGAATTCTTATATCAATACACATCAGAAGATTTTACTAAAAATTGCCTCCGACAATTTTTAGGTTATTAGTTTATAAGGTTATGGGGTTATAGGTTATTTTTAGTTATTTTATTGTTGCCGGTTGTCGTTAAAACCTATAATCCTATAACCTTATACCCCATTGTTGTTATTTTTTAATCGGTGGTTTCGGTATAATTCTTGTTATGGTATTGATTGGTCTGGGCATTACAACAGGCCTTCTTATTTGTCCTATAGGAATTTTCGGAACAATTTTGTTCGGTAATTTCTTTTCAATATTTTCTAATTTTTTGTTTATACTATCTAATGTGTTAAAGAAATTATCTGCCAAACTTATTTTTTCACTTGCAACAGAAACTTTATTATAAAATTCTTCTATCTTTGTTAGTTGTTTTTCTATATCAAGCTTTTCCAATTCTTCAAATTTTTGTTGCATTTTTTCAAAATTGGCAATATTCTTTTTTACACCTTGAATTGTAGTGTTTATTGAATCAACTGTTTTTCTTATATTTTCCAAAGGTTCAACGGATTTTTTTGCAATTTCAACTTTTTGTAATATAGCATTAATTTGTTCGTAATTGTTTTTTAAGTCTATTGTTTTTTTATTTAGTTCTTCAATAACTTCTATTGTTAAATTCATTTCTTCAAGTTTGTTAAGAGCTTGAGAAATTTCAGTTGCATATTTTTTTAATTCGTTTATTTTATTTATAAAGTCACTCATTACTAAAATCCTCCGATTTTTTTAAGAGAAATTATTTCTTTTCTTTTTTTTGTTCCAAATACTCTATCATTTTTTTTATTGTATCCAAATTTTCTAATTTTTTATTTATCTCGTCTAATGTATTAAAAAAGTGGTCTGCCAAACTTATTTTTTCACTTATACTGGATATTTTATTGTAAAATTTTTCTATTTTGTTTATTTCTTCCTCTATTTTAAACTTTTCTAACGTTTCAAACTTTTCTTTCATTTTTTTAATTTTATTAATGTTTTTAATTGTAGTGTTTATTGATTCTATATTTGCTTTTATGTCTTTTAACGGTTTAACGGAAGCTTTTATATTTTCAACTTCTTTTGATATATTTGTTAATGTGTCTTTGGTTGTTGTATAGTTTTTTTGCAGTTCTTTTATTTTTGTATTTAAGTTATCGGTATTTGTTATTGTTAAATCTATTTTTTCAAGTTTGTTAAGAGCTTGAGAAATTTCAGTTGCATATTCTTTTAATTCATTAACTTTTTTTGCGAAATCACTCATTAGATATATCCTCCATGATTTTTGTTGTTGATTTTTCAATTTTTGCTTTTAAGTTTTTTATTTCATTAATTTTACGATCAAGATATGCTATTATTTTTTGTTGAGCAAAATCGTATGTACTATATAGTTGTTCAATATTCAAATTTTTTTCGGATAAATCTTTTTCAAAAATTTTAAATTTGTTTTGACATAAATTCATAATAGCAACTAATTCAAAATTTTTATCTTTATCATAATATTTTTTTGCAAGTTCAAATTGATTATAAGAAAATAACAGGTCTGCTTTTTCATTATAGTTCATATTCGGTTCTAAAATAAACCTTTCACAAACTTTAATCATTTTTTTTGTATTATCGGTATTAAATGTTATTACTTTTTCAAAATGTTCTTTAGCTTTTTCGAATTCTTCGTTATTGAAAAAATCCAAAGCTTTTAAATAGTATCTTTCATCGGTGGATTCTTCTAAATCCAAATGAATTTCTGTTATGTTGTTTATTTCATCAATTAAACTGTATTTTATATCTTGTTCATCCATTATTGATGTTATGTTTGTTATTAATTGTATATCGTTTTTTTCTTCCAATAAATAAATATTATGTTCGGCTCTTGTTATTGCAACATAGAACTGGTTAAAATAAAAGTCATAATTTTTATCTTTTTTCCAGGAATCATCATAAAAATTTTGAAATATATCAAAATAATCTGACAAAATATTGTATGTTATAATATTCGGATATTGTGTTCCTTTAATTTCCGATACTGTGAAAATGTTTGCAAGGTGAGAAAATTCTTTTTCCAGCTTTTCTTTTTTTTGTTCATCGGATACAATTATTGCAACATCAAGATCTTTATTTTTTAGCCCATTGAAAAGAATTTGTTTGTTTTTATCACTGTATTTTATTATTCCGAAATTTCCTGCATTATTGTTTCTTGTTATTTCCGGAGCTTTGTCTTCTTGATGTCTTGCCGGTAATAGTTTATCTCTTATTTCATTAACTAAATTTATAAGTTTTGTAATATCGGTAGAATTTCTGAAATTTTCGTTTAATCTTGTTTTAAAAGGTTTTATATTATTATCATTAAATAATTTTTCAAGTCTGCCGATTTTAAAAAATGTAGGGGTTATCACTTGATTGGGATCTCCTGTGAGAATAAGGCCTTTTTTGTCGGATAACAAGAAGAGCATATATATTTGGACTTCCGTTAAATCTTGAATCTCGTCTACAATAACATAATCATATTTTATATTATTAGCTTCAATTGTATCGCAAAGGTCAAAAGCAATATCATTCATGTCGAACCATTTTCTGTTTTTGAGCCAATTGTTATATTCTGCTGTAAGTTCATATAGTATTTCTCTGTTTTCTTTGTTAAAAGCTTTGTAATCATCGGGAATTTTATTTTCTTTGTTTATATAAGAGTTTTTATCAACAATATTATTAATTGTTCCGTCTTGCAGTTTTTGTAGTTTCCTGTTCCAATCAATGTACATCGATCCTTTTAATATTCCGCAAATTTCACTGTAAATTAAACTCTTGTTTTCTTTTATGAATCTTTGATATTTTGTTCTTGTGTCTAAAAAATCTTTTTCAAATTGTTTTGAACTTAACATTATATTTCTCAGTTCTATTTTTTTATTTTCATATTTTGTTTTAAGTTCCATACATAAATCTCTAAAAGTTTTTATATCTACGGAAATATCATTGACTTTATCTTTGACAAAACTGCTTAGTCTTTCCGAATATGTAACATAAAGAAGTTTTTTTGTATTGTTATATTTTTTTTGTAATTCTTTTATTGCTTGAATAGAAATAACGGTTTTTCCGCTGCCTGCAATTCCGGATAAAATACTTGGAAGTTTAAGTTGCATATCTGTACTATGCAAAGAATTGTTTTGTTTTATTGTTAAAACTTCTTGCTTTTTTAAATCTTTAAATGTAGTTTGTGTATCTTCAATTATTGTATCGATTTGTTTGTTGTTTGTATCAATGAAATCTTGTTGCAGATAACTGTTTTTATCAATTGCAGTTGCATTTTTTTGTTGTTGATCATGTTTGGATATAAAAAATAAAAGCAGTGTATTATAAAGATCTTGATTTGAAGTGTATTGATTAAAACAATAATTATTTTGTAAAGGATAATCTTTGAGATGTATACAAATAATTCTGTCTCCGTTACTTAAATCAATGGCACCTATATTATGTTTTGTTCCTTTGAATATTTTAAAACCGAAACTGCCTGTTTCGTAAAGATCATTTTCCGATGCTTTTTTTAGTTTTTGTATGCATTTTTCATACAAATCCTTATCTTGATATTTTTTGAGTTGTTTCTCTAATTTAGTTGTAATAAATATGTTCATTACATATTACCCGATAAATAATATACTATAAATTTTCCAAAAAGTTAAGAATTTTTATTTTCTCAAGTAAAATATCGTTTGGAATATCACTGTTAAATAAGAAGTTTATAAGTTTTGTATAAAAATCAACATTATTATCGTCAATGAACATAATAGAATTGTGAATACAAAACAATAAACAAAAATGCAGGTACAACATATATATCGATACTATAATAAAAAAAATAAAAATTAAATTTTCATATTTTTTATTAAAGATGTTTTTATCTGAAACAAAAAAAGCCATAAAATATAAAATTGTTAAAATATAAATATATTCAAAAGCATATCTTCTCATTGTTCCAAACAAGCAAGCTATATTAAAATTAATAAAAAATAAACTAAATAATAAAACGAAAATTGTAATTATAAATTTGTTGTATTTCTTTGAAATAAAAGGTGTTAATAATAAAATGAGAGATAAAGGGCAAATAAAAATTAATCCGACAACAAATTCATTAGCGATTCTATGCCCTTTACCCATACCGTAAGAGAAAAGAGTATAGTTGTTTTTTATATTTTCCGGCAATTGAAACAAGTGATATTTTAGTCCTATAAAAAAATCTTTTATTGCAGCAATATATTCATATTGATTGTGAGAATTCAATTGGTATTTCCAACCAAATTCAAAAATAGAATCAAATCTTAGATAATTGTATAAAGCTAAAATACTTCCATATATTATGCATGGTAAAAGGAAATATAAAGTTGATATTAAAACATCTTTTATATTTTTACTCTTATTAAATTCTATATAAATAATTAAAATAAAAAATATGGGAATAGTTAAAACATAATGCGGTCTTGCTCCTACGGATAATGAAAG
This sequence comes from Elusimicrobiota bacterium, assembly GCA_017529005.1. GTDB lineage: Bacteria > Elusimicrobiota > Endomicrobiia > Endomicrobiales > Endomicrobiaceae > Ruminimicrobiellum. The sequence goes on along the minus strand of JAFXOB010000260.1, from coordinate 449 downwards.
CAGTAATCCGATAAAAAAAATAAAAAGATTTGTTTTTTTTGTTGTTAATATATTTTTTAGAAACAAATATATTGAAATTAATAAAAGTAAAGCTGCAGACAATGAACAAACTTCATAAATTTCTGTTTTTATTGCTAAAATCATTCCGTAATTACAAAATCCTATAAGAATTATTGTTAAAAATAAGAAATGAGGTTTTATATCATAATTTAAAATTTTTTTATTAAAATTTTTGAGTATAAGTACAGAAAAGATAAATATAAGAGATACAACAATAAATGCAATTATGTTATCGGACAAACAATAGTTGGATAACAAGTTAAAAGGTAAATAGAATAATAGTACGGGAGTTAATCCGAAGTATAAATATATTTTGTCTTTATAATATGATAAATCAAAAATTTTTTGTATTTGCGAATTTTTCTCAAAATAATAAGCATAATTTTGAT
>JAFXOB010000259.1 GCA_017529005.1 Elusimicrobiota bacterium | reverse complement strand
TTTGAATATAAAGATAGTACAATTTTGTGCAGAAGCGGAAAAGAAGTTGAAACAATCGGGAAATGGTTGTTGGAAAAGAATATAAATATAGAATCTTTTAAAACATTAAATATAACAAATTCGAATATAGTTAAAGAATTATTTTCGACGTTACAGTTTTTTAATTCTCCCATAGACAATTTATCCTTTGCATCATTTATTACAAGTTCATTCTTTTTAAAACAAACAAATTTATCAAAGCAGGAAATGTTAATCTTTATTTATAACAATTCCGGTAAAACCGCTTTGTATACAGAGTTTAGAAAAACATATCCTGAAATATGGAAACAGTGGATAGAAGAATTTTTTAATTCGGTCGGTTTTATAGCTGTTTATGAATTTACCGTCTCGATAATTTCAAAGTTTAAAATAATGGAAAATTTTAAACAATACAGTAATGTATTATTAACTTTTTTGGATGTTATAAGCGACTTTGAAACACAGAAACAAGGTTTACAAAGTTTTATAGACTATTTTAATGATTATGATAAAAATAAATCAAATGAAAAGTTTTTTATAAAAGTTCCTTCCGGTAATGCCGTAAAAATAATGACTATACATAAAGCAAAAGGGTTGCAGTTTAAGGTTGTTATAATGCCTTATTTTTACATAAAAGATGTTGCTCCGAGCAATCTGTTTTGTATAGATAATAATAATGAATTTTATTTTATGAACATAAAAAAAGATTTTATTGCATATTCCAATAAACTTAAAGACTTTTACTATAAGACATATTTTAAAAATTTGTCCGATGAATTAAATGTTTTATATGTTGCAACAACAAGAGCGATATATGAGTTTTATGCTTTTATTGTACAACCTGAAAACGATAATGGTAAAAAAGAGTTTATTAACGAATTTGTAAAAGAGGATGTTCGTATTATCGGTACGAGAGATATTAATTATAATTTAAATAAAAATAATAAACAAAATAATACAATAATTTTGAATCCCGATGAAATAGAAGATATTGTTGATGTTATATCCGACAGTGCCACGGAAATATATGGCAGGAAAAATAAAGATATGTTGTTGAAAGGCCAGATAATACACTATGCATTATCTTTGATATATACATTTGATAATACGGATTTTAACAGTGTTATTAAAGATTGTATTGAAAAAACGGCCGTTATGTACCCTAATGAAGATATAAGTTGGTTACCGAAAATATTAACGGATTTATTATTAAATAATAATATTTCGTGTTTTTTTGATAAAGTAAATAAAGTTTTTAATGAAAAAGAGTTTGTTGATAAGTTTGGAAATACAATAAGAATAGATAAGCTTGTTATAAAAAAAGACGGTATAGATATTATTGATTTTAAAAGTTCAATATACGATAAAAAGTCTATAAAAAAACAAATTAAAAATTACTTCTATATTTTAAGAGAAATATATGAAGATAAAAAAATAAATTTATTTGTTGTGGATATAGAAAAGAACGAAGTAACGGAAATTAATGTATAAAAATTAAGAATCCCGAAATTGATAATAAACTATTATTTTGATAAAATTATAGAACTATGAATGTTGATATAATAAATGCAGTTACCGATATTATAAAAAATATAAAAACAAAAGGAGATAGTGCCGTATTGGACTATCTGAAAAAGTTTGACGGTGTATCTTTTAAATCCGCTAAAGAATTAAAAGTTACCGGAAAACAAATACAAGATGCCGTAAAAAATGTCAGCTCGGACTTAAAAAAAGCAATTAAAGCATCATACTCTAATGTTTTGGCTTTTCATAAGAAAGAGTATTCAAACATAAAAAAACAATGGTTGTTGACTGATAATATAAAATCTGTAGGTCAGATATACAGACCTGTAGAATCTGTCGGTATATATGTTCCGGGTGGAAGATTCTCTTATCCGTCATCTGTAATTATGAATGCTGTTGCCGCTAAAGTTGCCGGTGTGAAAAGAATAGTTATGATGACTCCGCCTAAAAAAATGAGCAACGAAGTATTATTTGCCGCAAGTCTTTGCGGAATAGATGAAATATATACAATAGGCGGCGCGGTAGCTGTAGCAGCTCTTGCTTACGGAACTAAAAGTATAAAACCTGTAAATATGATAGTTGGTCCAGGAAATGCTTATGTAAACGAAGCTAAAAGGCTTGTTTTCGGTAAAGTCGGGATAGATTCTTTGGCCGGTCCAAGTGAGGTTGCTGTTATTGCAGATAGCGGTGCCGATAAAGATTATGTTTTATACGATTTGTTGGCACAGGCGGAACATGATACTATGGCAAAATCATATTTGCTTTGCAGTTCAAAAGAAACGATAAATTATATAAAGAAAAATTTTGATAAATAAAAATTAAATCAAGTCAAAATTTATAATGTGGATACAAACAAAGCTGTAGATATGGTAAATGATATAGCTCCGGAACATTTGGAACTTTTGATAAAAAATGCAAAAAATGTTGTACCAAAAATTTACAATGCGGGAGCAATTTTTGTAGGTTATAATACGGCAACGGCCGTTGGCGATTATTGGGCGGGTCCTTCTCATGTGTTACCTACAAACGCATCCGCAAAATATTCAAGCGGACTTTCCGTAATGACTTTTATGAAAAGAAGCAGTTATATAGAATTAAAAAAAGTAAATTCCGTTATAAAAAAACAAATTGCGGATTTTGCAAATGCAGAAGGTTTGTTAAATCATAAAAAATCAATAGAGGTAAGAAAATAAAATGCGGGTGGAACTTTCTGAAAGAGAAATAGAATTAATAATACATTTACTTACCGAACAGGTAAGTAAAGTTACCGACGGAAAAGCGAAATTAAACTTTTCTATTGATGAAGTTGTTTTATTGGAAAAATTAGACCGGGCTTTAAAACTGAAAGAATTGGACAATGTTATAGATAAAGAAAATATACAAAAAACAAAATATTTAAATTAGAGAGATAAAATGAGAAAAGCACATATTCACAGAAAAACTTTTGAAACGGATGTTGATATTGAATTGAACTTGGACTCAAATAAAAAATCTTCAATTAAAACAACTATACCGTTTATGGACCACATGCTTACTTTGTTTTCCGCTCATGCGGGAATATATCTTAACATAAAAGCTGAAGGTGATACGGAAATTGATGATCATCATTTGGTTGAAGATATGGGAATTACTTTGGGGCAGGTATTTAAGCAGGCTTTGGGAGATAAAAAAGGTATAGTAAGATACGGGCACTTTTTGTTACCTATGGACGAAGCTTTAGCTTATATTGCTCTTGATATTTCAGGAAGACCGTTTTTAAGTTATGAAGCTAAAATTGAGTTTCAAAAAACGGGTTTTAATTACGATTTAATACAAGAATTTTTTATTGCTTTTGTTAATAATGCGGCAATAACTCTTCATATAAAGATGATGAAAGGCAGAAACAATCATCATATTGCGGAATCTATTTTTAAAGGTTTCGGAAGAGCATTGGCAATAGCAATAAGTATAAATAAAAAAATAAAAAATAAGGTACCTTCGACAAAAGGTTCTATTTAAGGATGAAATAATATGATAATAATACCTGCAGTAGATATCAGACAAGGAAATTGTGTAATGCTTAAACAGGGTAAAATATCCGATGAGACTATTTATTCTAAAGATCCCGTGTTTATGGCAAAACTTTGGAAAGCAAAAGGTGCACAAAGATTACATGTTGTTGATTTAGACGGTTCTTTTTCCGGAAACCAATCAAACAACCAAATTATAGGAAACATTTGTTTAAGTATTGATATTCCCGTTGAAGTCGGCGGCGGAATAAGAAATATGAAAAGAATAGATGATATTTTTACATTGGGAGCATCTTATGCAATATTGGGAACGGTTGCAATATATAATCCCGATGTTGTAAGACAAGCAATAGAAAAATACGGTTCCGATAAAATTATAGTTGCTCTTGATGTTTATGAGGGAAAAATTGCCATTGGCGGTTGGAAAGAAATTACACCGGTAACAACCGAAGAGATGATAGATAAGTTAAAAAATATGGGAGTTCAGGAAATAATTTATACCGATATATCAAAAGACGGAATGTTAAAAGGTCCTAATATCGACGGTTTAAAAAGAATTGCAAAAACAAGTAAAATGAATGTTATAGCTTCAGGCGGAGTAACGACGGTGGATGATGTTAAAAAAATTGCTAAACTTGAAAAGTACGGCGTAACCGGTGCAATAGTCGGGAAAGCTTTATATACGGAAGATTTTAAATTGGAAGAAGCAATAAGAGTTTTAAATAAAAAATAAAAAGCAGTTGCGGGGGGAAGTAAAGATGTTGGAAATTACAAAACAATTAAAATTTGACAAAAACGGATTGATACCGGCAGTTGTTCAAGATTACAACGATGGTGCAATTTTGATGGTTGCATATATGAATGCTGAATCTTTTGAAAAAACTTTAAAAACAAAGAAAGCAACTTATTGGAGCAGATCAAGACAAAAATTTTGGATAAAAGGTGAAGAATCCGGAAATATACAGAAAGTAAAAGAAATATATTACGATTGTGATGCCGATTGTATTTTGTTAAAAGTTATTCAGGTGGGCGGTTCTGCTTGTCATACCGGATACAGAAGTTGTTTTTACAGAAAGTTATCTTTTACGGGTAATACAAGAATAGTAGGTAAAAAAGTTTTTGATCCAAAAAAAGTTTACGGGAAATAAAAAATGCTTAAAGTAAAAATTTGCGGTATAACAAACTATGACGACGCACTTAATGCAACAAATTTGGGAGCGGATTATTTAGGGTTTCAATTAATAAAAGATTCTCCTAAAAAAGTTTCCGATAAAATGTTAAAAGAAGTTAATGAAAAATTACCTCCTTTTGTGTTGGCTGTCGGGATATTTGTAGATCAGGACAGTAAGGCTATAACAAAAACAGTTAAAAAAACAGGAATAAAAGCAGTTCAATTAAACGGGAACGAAACTCCGGAATTTTGTAAAGCTTTGGCGGTATCGTTAGGCATAAAAGTTTTTAAATATATGAAATTTACAAGTGTATCCGATATAATAAAGTTGCAGCCTTATATAGGAAATATAGATTATTTTGTTTTGGATATTTCAACAAAAGACGAGCAGGGTAATTCCGCCGTTGCCGTTGAAGCTCTTGCAGGGCTTGAACAATTATCTGTTCCGTACTTTATAACCGGTAATATATCTTCGGAAAATGTTTCCGATATAATGGAAAAATCAAAACCTTACGGTGTAGAAGCGGATTCAAGTATAGAAAGACTGCAAAGAAGAAAAGATTTCAATAAAATGGCGGATTTTATAAAAAATGCTCATAGTTTAAGGTAACAATATAAATGGAAAAAATAAATATACAAAGAGCCGTAGATACATTAAATTTAGAATCCGAAGCAGTTAAAGATCAAATAAAACATCTTGACGACAATTTTGTCAAAGCCGTATCTTTAATAGAAAATTCTTCGGGCAGAGTTGTTGTTATAGGTCTTGGTAAATCCGGACATATCGGCAGAAAAATAGCAGCAACAATGGCTTCCATTGGTGTGCCTGCAATATATTTACATCCTGCGGAATGTTTGCATGGCGATTTGGGTATGATAATGAAAGAAGATGTTGTAATTATGTTATCATATTCGGGGGAAACGGAAGAAATAAAGCAGGTTTTACCGGTATTACAAAAAATGCAGGTAAAAATTATAGCAATTACGGGAAAAGTAGAATCGCCTACATGGAAAGATTGTGATGTTATAATAGATTCTTCGGTAAAAAAAGAGGCTTGCCCTTATAATTTGGCACCGACATCATCAACAACCGCACTGCTTGCATTAGGTGATGCTTTAGCATTAGTCGTTTCCGAAAGAAAAGGTTTTAAAAAGGAAGATTTTGCAATATTTCATCCGTTGGGTGCTATAGGTAATAAAATAAAAAGGCTTACAATGAAAGTCAAAGAAATTATGAGACAGGGTAAATCAAACCCTGTGGTAAAAGAAACGGCAACTGTCCAGGATGCACTTTTAATCATGACCGGAACAAGAGTGGGTGCTACAAGCGTTGTGGATGATAACGGAAAAATTGTAGGTTTTTTTACCGATGGAGATTTAAGAAGACAAATTCAGTTGCATGATAATTTATTAAAAATGAAAATATCGGAAGTTATGACAAAAAATCCTTCGGTATTATTCCCGGATATGCTTGTATCCGAAGCGGAAAAAATATTACAAAATAAAAACATTGATAATATACCTGTAGTTGATGAAAAAGGAAAACCTATAGGTATTCTTGATGAAAGAGATTTGTTCGCGGAATAAAAAAGTTTTATATTATAATTTTAAGCAGATAGATTAAGATAAAAATCTATCTGCTTTTATTTTTGTTGATTTTTATTTTAAATATTATAACATTTGCCAATAAACATATAGTAAAAAATATTGTTAAATTTAAAACACAATAAGTTGCATATCCCAGCCAAATTGTATTCAAAGAATAAAATCTGAATATGTTTATAAAATAAGTTGAAGGAAAAATATAAGCTGCAAATTTTAAGTATGCGGGCAACATATATATCGGCCATGCAAAACCTGAAATTAAAAGAACAGGCATAGAATAAAATGTTAATGCACATAAAGATACAACGGGACTTTTAAATAAATGCGATATTGTCATGGCAAAAAATACTATAACAAAAGAATAAATCGTTGATAAAAATAATAGATTCAGTTTTGATGTTTGAAATATTGAATTAAAAGGAAACACTAAAAAAATAAACAATAAAGTCATAAATAATGCGGCCAATAAATACGGAACAGCCTTTCCGAATAATATAGGCAAAATTTTGTTGTTTGTGATTTTATATAAATCTTTCCATGTCTTTTCTTGTGTTTCCAAACTCATTGTGTGGCAGACGGCCACTATAAGAATTTGTTGAAAAATCGCAAGTAATACAAACGGTACAAAGAAATTTGCATAAGTCTTTGTAGGATTAAACATCCACTTAAAATTACCTTTTATAGGTTGTATCATTTGTAAGGCCGAATTTTTGGATATTCCGTTTTTTATTAAAAATTTTGTTAATACTTGTGACGATAAAAACTGTGATGTCATAACTATTGTTTTTATTGCAGAACTGGAAACCATAAAATTACTTGCGTTTGCACCTATAAAAGCAAATGTGCTTTTAGCTCTTTTTAAATTTGTGGAAAAATTATTTGGTATAAAATAAAACAAATCTATTTTGTTTGTAAAAATTGCATTATAAGCTGCATAAGTTGACGGAAAATAGTCGACAATGTTTAGTTCCGGTGTGGAATCTATCATTCTTCCGTATACTCTTGATACGGATGATTTATCTTGATTTACAATGGCAATTTTTATATCTCTCGGGTTTTGTTTATGATAAATATAAGTTATGCCGAAAGAGTATATAAACGGAGCAATTATACATATCAAAATCAAATCTTTTGATTTAAAAAATCTTTTAAATTCTCTTAATAATATTTGCTTGAAAGCTTTCATAAATTTTTAATTCTCATTTCCGGTCTTTTCAACCATTCAACTTTTTAAGTATTTTGTTCCTTATTATCAAAAATATATAAGTCGTTAAAAAATATAAAATAATTAATGTTATAAGTATTTTGGCAAAAGGTATTATAAACTCAATATGCATATTTTGTTGAAATATTTTTCTAAACCCTTCCAGGTATGAAGAAAGGGGAATAAAACTTGAAATAACTTTCATCAAGCTTGGCATTTGTTGTATGGGCCAGGTGTAACCGGATAATAAAAAGGCCGGTGCACCTATCAAAAGACAGCCTTTCAGTGCATCAAGTCTGTTTCCTGTTACGGCAGACATAAGCATACCTAAAAGTATTGTTGATATTATAAACAGTACACTTAAAATAATTGCACCCGATGTGTTTCCGTCAAACGGTATTTGAAAAGCGGGGAAAAATATCCTAAACAGAATTTCAAAATATATTACCGATATTATTGTATATACAAAAAGTTTACCGAATATAAATAAAAATACGGAATTGGAATTATACTGTTTTTTTTCTAAATCTTTTCCTATTGTTAATGTCCCGAAAATCAGAAATAATTGTCCCAATATTGAAATCCATAAACCCGGAGTTAAAAAGTATCCGTAATGATAAGTCGGGTTAAACATTTTGGAAGTGTCGTTTTGTATCGGCAGCATCATATCTTTTGCCTGTTTGGATTGAATACCTTTCTTTTTCATCATGGTGTTTTTTAATCCCGCATTTATGGTCCCTAAAATATTTGCACCTTCAATTTCGGAAAGATTTGCGGTTAAATAATTTGAACCGTCTATATAGAAACTTATTTCGGCCGGTAACGATTTTTTTACATTCTTTTGAGTATCTTTAGGTATAAAAATACCCATATATATTTTGTTTTCGGTAAGTAAATATCTGAAATCTTCAACATCATCTAATTTGTATTTTACATCGAATGCATAAGATGTATCAAAATATCTTGAAATAGTTCTTGAAAGTTTGGAATGATCTTTATCTATTACGGCAACAGGCATATTTTGAACATTACCGTAAAAATATATACCGCCCAAGAAAACAAAATCTATAAACGGCCATAAACATATCAGAAACAAATAATATTTGTTTGTAAATATTAATTTTAATTCTTCTATTATTACATTGTATAAGTATTTCATAAAAAAGCTCTGCTTTTTCCTGATGTACGGTTGTATAGACACATGGATGTATGGATTTAAATTTTGCAAAGCAAAATTTTCTGTGCTTCCATCCCTCTATACCTCTATTCTTCTAATCCTTTAAGACGGCAGTCATTCCGGGTCTTAAATTTTCTATCTTTTCATTAGGTTTTGCTCTTACTTCAAATGTTTTTAAATCGTAATTGTTTTGTTGGTTAGTAGGCTTCCATGAAGCAAAACTTGCCATAGCTGCAACATATGTTATTTTCATATCCAAAGTTTGTTTTATTGCAGGAATATATACTTTAATTTCTTTACCTTTTTGAAGATTATTTAAAAGATCTTCTCTTATATTAAATACAACCCACAAATCGTTTGTATTAAGTAAAGTTATTATAGGATAACCGGTGGCAATAAGTTCTCCCGGATTGGATATTATTTGGGTTATTTCACCGTCAATCGGTGCAACAATCGTAAGTTCGTCATAATATGCCATTATTTCATTTTTTTGTCCTTGTGTTGCATTTATTTTTTGTAATGCCGCATTATATTTGTATTCAACTTCATCATATTGTTGTTTAGGGACAATACCGTCTTTGTAAAGGTTCTTTATTCTGTTATATGTTTTTTCCGCAAGTACATATTGGTCTTGAGCTTCGGTTAATGCTGCATTTATTGTTTTTAATTTTGCATCAAGTTCTTTACCTTCAAGTCTTCCCAAAATATCACCTTTCTTTACGGTTTGCCCTTCTGTAATAAATATTTCCGCTATTCTTCCGGGTACTTTTACTCCTATATCGATTTCGGTGGCATCAACTTCACCCGAAATAGTTTCTTTCGGCTTTGAACAAGCGGATATACTTATAGTCAACATAAGTAACAAAAATAACAAAATTTTATTTTTCATTGTTTTGGTCTTCTCCTATTATATTATCCATTAATAAATGTGAATTTCCGCATATATCTATTAATTTTGCATAAGCAACATTAAAATCAAATAAAGCCTGTGATTGTTCCAATCTTACTTTTTCCAAAGCAAGTTCCGCATCAATTACTTCTATTGATGTTGCAAGACCTTCTTTAAAAGATTTTTTGTAAAGATTTAAATTTTCTTCCGTTAAATCTTGTGAGCTTTTTAAACTTTCATATTGTTCAAGTGCAGCTTCTGCTTCATGATGATACTTTTTTACTGCGGTATCAATCATTTTGTTGGCATTTTGAATATATAAATCCAATACTTCAACTTGTTTGGAATATGCCTTATACTCGTCGTAATCTTCACCGCCTTTAAAAATATCTAATCTTGCATTTAATCCCGCCACCCATTCAGGTTCAAACATTGTAAGATTATCTTTATATATTTCATATTTTCCGAAAGCTGCTATTGTAGGTAAAAAATTACCTTTTATTGCTCTTTTCTTTTGATTAAGCATTTCTTTTTTTTGTTGCATATCTTTTAATGTAATATTGTTGGAATATGCTATATCTTCATAATGTTTTGCTTCTTTTACATCTTCTATTTGTTTGAAATCGGATATCAGTTTTACTTTATCAAGTTCCACGCCTATTATGTTGGACAGTACAACTATTGCAAGCTCTAAATCTCTTTCCGATTTTTGATATTCTCTTGTTGCTTGAGCAAGGGCAACTTCCGCTCTCAATTTGTTTGCTTTTGAAATCATTCCTACTTTAAACAATTTTTGAGCATTTTCGTTATGTTGAATAATATCATCCAAATAATCCTGTCTTATATCTCTTGCTTCTTGTGCAAGTTTTGCTCTGAAATAGCTTTCTATTACCGATGTTATCGTGGAATTTAATGTTCTTGTGTATTCCATTTCGGAAATAGCAAGTTCCGCCTTTTTTGCTTGAGAATTTGCAGCGATTTTTCCGCCTGTATATAACGGCCAAACAACACCTGCGGTAAGTTTATAGAATAAATCATCCTGAAATTGCATGTCAAATTGCGGTATTTTTTCTTCAAGTTGTTTTTTGTATGCATCAACTACGGGATCTGGAGTAGGGGTTCCCGTAGCATAGGTTGTTGCTGCTTTAAATGTTGCCGCGCTTGCACCTATAACTGCGGCCCTTGCATCCGTTAAAGTTAAGATTATCGGGTCATTTAGTTTATTTACTGAACCTTCCACGTATATGTTTGGATAATGTTTGCCTCTTGCGGCTTTTAAATGATACTGGGAAACTTCTTTGGATTTTGCCGAAGCATTTATCAATTCATTGTTTGCAATGGCACATTTCAGTGCTTCCGCCAAAGTTAATGAATATTCCGCATATAAAGTTGCATTAAATCCGAAAAATAAACAAATTAATACAGTTACAATCTTTTTCATATTTCCAATATACCTTATGCAATAATTTTGACTCTAAATTTTATTAATTTTTACGGCATTAGTCAAAGATTTTTATATATAAATCTTTATATATAAGAGTGTTTGACAATAAATTAGTTTTATGTTATATTTTCTACCGAGCGGTAAACAAAAAAAGGTAAAAAATGGATTCAAGAAAAATATTATCAAAAATAGCATATTATTATGTTGCTTTTACCAAAAAAACTTTAAGATTAAAAAGTATAGATTTGGTGGGAAGGTTTAAAGAGCAAAGCGTGTATGCACTTTGGCACGGGGAACAAATTTTACCTTTATGTTTAAATTCCGGAAGACAAATTGTTGCTATGTGCAGTATGTCTAAAGACGGGGAAATTCAAGCCGGAGTACTAAGAGACTTTGGTTTTATTGCCGTAAGAGGTTCAACATCAAAAAGAGCTGAAAGAGCATTAATAGAAACAATAAGATATGCAAGAAAAGGTCACTTTGTTGCATTTACCGTTGACGGTCCTAAAGGTCCTGTATATAAAGTGAAATCCGGCCTTTTACTTGTTTCTCAAAAAATCGGTATAAGATTAATACCTATATCCGCAATAGCAAAAAATTCTTTGACTTTTGTTAAATCATGGGATAAATTTAAAGTTCCGCTTCCTTTTTCAAGAACTGTTGCCGTATATGGAAATCCGATAAAAATAGATAAACAAGACAACTTGGAAGAAAAAGCTTTGATAGTTGAAAAAGAATTAAACAAGTTAAGTGAATTTGCAAATAAATATTATTGGTCTAAAGATATAAACGAATATTTAAGCCATCATCCCAAACCTAAATTTTTTATAAAATGTAAAAATAATATAAATGTTTGTATTGATAAAATAAACGAATTAAAACAAAAATATCCGTTATCGCAATTTACTTTATTTGTATCAAATAAAGTAAAACTAAATATTCCGTTACCGCAGGATGTTTCTGTTGTAAATAAAATAACATCGGACCTTAAAAAAGAATTTTTTGATGTCTGTTACGGAACATCTTTTTTCGATAATCTTTGCATAAAACCAAACTTTAAAATGAGCTTATAACTTACAACAACTACAAACCATAAACCATAAACCGCAAACCATCTTTCAACTTGTCTTTTTTTTCGATAAAAATGTAAAATATCAAACGTTATGTATATTTATTTTTTAATGCCGTTAATAGGCTTTATAGGAATGTTTTCAGGCGGTTATTGGGGCGTTGGTTGCGGTTGGTTGATTGTTCCCACCATGCTTATTTTCGGTTTTACACCAAACGAAGCTGTAGGGGTGGGTCTGTTACAAATGGTTCCATCCATTCTTATGACTACCGTTCACGATATAAAAAGTTTACAATGGACAAAAGATTCTGTCGCCGTAAAACTGGTTGTCCCTTTAGGGGTTGGTGCTTTTTTACTTGCTTTCAGCGGTAAAATTGTAAACAGGTTCTTTTATGAAAGGTTCGGTTCTATCGCATTACTTGTTATATTTTGTATTTTTATGGTTACTTTAGGTTCTCTTGTTCTTTTTGGAAAAACAACAGAATACGAATCGGATGTTCCTAAAATTTCAAATGTACAATCGTTGGTGGCTTTTTTTATAGGAATGGTAGTGGGAGTTTGCAGCTCTATTATGGGTGTAGGCGGTGCAATATTTTTCAGGCCTACACTTGCCAATATTTTTAAAGTTCCGGAAATGATAACGGCAAAATCTATAAGAATACTTTTACTTGTAACAACATTTACAGGAGGTATGTATTACACTTTTTCCGATGGCAAACCGGACTGGACTATAATAATAATGTCATTAATAATTGCCGCAGGCGGAATGATTGGTTTTCCTATGGGAATAAAAATTCATAATGTAATACTTGCTAACGGATACGGTAAATATGTAAATAAAAGCTTTGCAATCGTTACTTTGATTGTTCTTACAAATACATTGTTAAACATATTCGGTTTTATAATTTTCAGCAGATATTTAATGATAACAATAGCGGTATTGCTATTTATTTCAATTAATTTGTTTAAAAGATATACGGATAATCATAAACTGGAAATAAAATAATCTAAAATTAACATAACTTAAAAATCCAAAATAGTCAACAAAAATAAATGCGGTTGCTTTTGTCGTTAATTATACATTGTATATTCTACATTATACATTGTCATTATTGCCGTTTCCGTCCCTCCATTGTTGCCGTTCAATCTATAACCTTATAACCCAATAACCTCATAACCTAAAAAATTGCTTTACAATTTTTTTATAAACCACAAACCCTAAGCAAAAAAATCTGCAAGATTTTTTTAATAAGCCCTAATCTTGCCGTTTTTCTCAGCTTCTCAGCTAAGAACATGAAATGTTCGTTCTCAGCCGTCTTTCTTCATCCATTGCCGTTCTATTTCTTTTGTTTGAATATTCAAATTATAATTAAAACTTTTTAATTTTTTTAGTAAAATTTTAATTGCAATTAAAAAAATATTGATTTTGTGCAAAAAATATAGTATATTTCTTGTAGAGGTATAATATTATGATAGAAAGAAAACAATATTTAGACAAGTTAATAGCACTTAAAGATAAACAACTTATTAAAGTTATTACAGGTATAAGAAGATGTGGAAAATCTACTCTTTTTACATTGTATCAAGATTATTTGTTGAACAGTGGTATAAACAAAAAACAAATTCAAACAATCAATTTTGAAGATAGTATAAATGAAGAATTGCAAGATTATAAAAAATTATACAAACATATATTGGATA
>JAFXOB010000258.1 GCA_017529005.1 Elusimicrobiota bacterium | reverse complement strand
GCGATAAAAATAACTTTTTCATATTTACTCATACCAATTCTTCCAACAGTATGATTTTTGATTGAGTTTATAATTTCTTTATCTTTTATATTAAATTCTTTTTTTGCAATATCCGCCCCAATATACGAATGAAGAACTTGAGAAAGATATTTTATGATAAAATCCGCATTTTTTATTTTTAAATTATTTTTTTTAATATATTTTATATTTTCTTCCAAAGTCATATTTTTTGCACAATCATGGAGCAAAGCAGCAACAGATATTTTAAAAATATCCAATTTGTATTGTTTTGCTAATTTTACAGCCAAATCATTAACTGCCAATACATGATTATATCTTTCTTCTTTTAAATGTGATGATAAATAATTATATATTTTTTGTTCGATATTCTTATTCATTATACAAATTCTTTTTTTTTATATATTCAAAAACTTGTTTAGGAACATATTGCGAAATATCTTCCTTGTTTTTTAATTTTTGTCTTATTGTCGTTGAAGATATATTTTTCATAATATATTTCGAAAAAGCACAATAATTATAATATGGACTTTCAGTATTTATTTTTATACCGGGTCTTATAAAAACTATAAACCCGTATTCTTTTACAATATATTCAATATTTTTCCAAGTAGAAAGATTATTAAAAGAATCAGCACCTATTATCATTTTTATATCGCACAATTTATATTTACTTCTAAAATAATCCAACATTTGATATGAATAAACAGTTTTTTTTGAATCAATTTCATAAGTATCAATTTCATATTTGTCAATATTTTTTATTACATTATAAAGCATATTGTATCTGTCTTTATCAGAAGCAAATAAATTTGATTTATGTGGCGGCACAAAGGCCGGAACAAAAATAATTTTATCAAGATTAAACTCTTTTAAGGCTGTTTCTGCCATTTGAATATGGGCATTATGAACCGGATCAAAAGAACCGCCTAAAATTCCGAATTTCACAATTATATTTTCTCCAAGAAATGTTTATCTACCCAACCGCTCAGACCTTCTATTTCCAATTTAATATTAACCCATCTGCCTAATTCCGACAATATAATAACTTTTCTTCCTTCTAATATTTCAAAAGAGGGGGCTTCCAATTTTATAGGATTATTTCTAACTTCAGCATAGTCCATTACTATTGCCTTAGATGACAGAATTTCATCTTCTATTTTCATATATATCAACGGAATAAGCAATAAAAATAAACAAAAAAAAGCAATCGACAATCTTATATAGATTTTCTTATATGACAAGCAATATACAATAAAGAAAGAACCTGCGACAAAAAAGAATATAAACATTATCAATGTAATCTCATTTAACGAACAAATTAATTTTATATCCGATATTATTTTTTCGGCAAGATTTTGTTTTGGTTCTTCAGTAATCTCTGATATATAATTTTTAAGCTCTCTGGTACTTTTATCCCTCGGGATTAATCTCAAAACTCTTTCCAAATTCAGTTTGGCCTTACCGATTTCTTTATTTTTTAAATACGAAACCGCCAAATTATAGTATATTGTTGAATTTACAATTCCTTCATCTAATAATGTTTCATAAATTTTTATAGCATTATTATAATTACCCAAATCGTAAAAATCCATGGCTTTAATAAGCCGGTCTTTATTATCGCTGTCTGCATAAAGAGGCAATATAAAATTCAGTAATAACAGGAACAAACAAAAAATTTTCTTCATAATATTTTATCCAATTGTTCTTTTATAAATTTTAACTGAGAAAAAGCAACAGCCATATCTTTTTGAGTTGCTCTAAAATATGTAAATTTGAATTTATTGCAATCAATAAACATTTTAATTATATTATCTGTGAGTTGTTCATCAATTTTAAAACTATATAAATTATTTCTTATTTCTTCCGTAGTCATAAACATATAACTAATATTAGTTTTTGATGATAATAACATTTTTAAAGCTAAATCTATGTTATAATAAAAATTAAATTGTATATATTTATTTAATGCTAATTGTGACTGTTGAAAATATTTTATAAACAGTTTGTTATATTTCATCTTTTGAACTTTAACAACATCTTTGGAAATAGCAATCAATCTCAATCTATACCCTAAAGATAAAAGCATAGCTAATATTAATGCAAAAACAAAGAATATTAAATATTTGTTTTTTATTAATATCTTATTTTCATTAGATGTATCAAGTTTAGTTTTCAATGCAAATTTATTTAACGAATCATCTGTTTCTTTAAGATCTTTATTTTCTTCTTCACTACCACCAGCGCTAACACTATCATTATTTCTTTCACCAGAAACATTTATGGTTATTTGTTTTGTAGATATTTCTTTATATTCCTTAACATCCGGATCAAAATATGAAAATTTAATTGCAGGAATTATTTTTTCACCATCCATCAATGGAATTAAGACACATTGAAATTCTTTAGAACTAATAAAATCACTGTTTTTTGTTTTTATTGTCGTTGAATATTTTTTTATATCATTAGCTAAATTTATTCTCGGTTCGGAAATTGTATTTATATTACCATTACCTTTAATTGTAACCGTTAACAACAACGGTTCGTTGACTTTTAAATTCTTTTTACTGACACTTGCAAAAATTTCATACCTGCCAACAGAACCGGAAAAAAATTCCGGTTTACCAAATTCAGGCAAAGGCAAAACTTTTACACTTACTTTTTCCGTCTCAAATTTGCTTTCCATATATGAATTCAGATATTGTATAGTAACTTTAGACGGATCTATGGTCACAGTCCCTTCTCTAATAGGATATAACGGTGTCGTTACTTCAAAAGTAAAGTAATTTTCTCCATTTATCAACTTATAACCGCTTTTATTTTTAGATTCTGCTTTCCAGAAATCTTGAAATATAGGTAAAGTATAACTGGGATTTCCTTTCAAATCTCTGTTTGTCCTGAATTTCAATGTATAATATACTACTTGGTTCACATATACTATCTTTGTATCTACAACAGCATTAGCACTACTATTGGAATCTTTATATGAATACTTACTGCCTTTTGTTGCCTGTTTTTTATAAACTCTAATGCTTATTGGAATTGTTGTAGTTTGTCCGCAAGTTATAGAAGGAATTGAAAAAATACCTTCTTCTTTAGGTGCCAATTCGTATGTATATATTATTTTACCCTTTTTTTTAATTGTGCTTTTTAATATAACAACAAAATCCGGCATTTTCGGTAGTTGAAAATCTGTTATATTTTCATTTACTTCAACAGTTAAAGCAAAAGTTTTGTTTAATTCAACTTCTCTTGTTTCCGTAAATACTTTCAAATCAGAACAGTATGCAAGACAATATAAATTTAATATAAACACCAAAATTGTTATATTTTTTAATATTTTTAACATTACCAATCTCTCTGAGAACCGCTAATTTTTTGATTATCTATTTTTTGTTCATTACTTGGTTTATCCATATCACCATAAAAATTCAATACTCTTTGCAAATCTTGTTCTCCCAACTTAACGCCATCTGTATCCTCCGGCAATCTTTCTTCTTTTTTGTTTTCATCTTTATCATAATTATCAATATCAAAATTTTTATCTATTTCAGATATTTCGTTCATAGATTTTTCATACTCATTATTGGTTTTTTCCTTTTCTTTTTCTAACTTTTGTTCTTCTTTCTTTAACTCATTTAATTCTTTTTCGTTTTTCATTTCATTACTTTCAAACATTTTTGCTTCTTTATCCATTTTTTTAAAGTCTGTTTCAGCTTTTCTTACACCATCTAAAGCAACAGATTCCATTCCATTTGTTTTCTGCCTTTGTTCCATAGTACTCATCAAATTTTTTTCTACTTTTTCTATTTTTTGTTCATTTGCTTTATTATTTTCATTTCTTAATTGTTCTAATTGCTTTTCCAACTCTTTTTGTTTAGCAATAATTTTTTGCATTTTATCTTTTTCTTCCTGCAATTTTCTTCTTTGTTCATCCAACTCACTTTTCAATTCTTTTTTAACACCGTTTGCCCAATCTTTATCATGAGCATTTTTTTGTTTTTCCTTTTCCACATCAAATTGTTTTTCTTTATTTTCTTCAAGTTGTCTATCTATATTTTTTAATTTATTTTTCATCTGAGAAAGTTTCTTTTTTAATGTATTAATCTTAACTTCCATTTCTAATTCTTCTTTTGATTTTGAATTATTATCTTTTTTCTCATTATTTTCTGATTTTGCAGCCATATTTTCTTTCAGCTTTCTAATATTATATTCCATCATTTCCTGCTGTTGTTTAAGTTGATTACTTAATTTCCTTATATCTTCTTGTTGTTTCTTCAAATTTTCTATGGTTTCATTTATTTTCTTTTGTTTGGCAAATTTATTTTCATCTTCCTGTTTATTATCACCTTTCGATTCCTGAGGAAGTTTCTTCAATAACATATCTTTTTCATTATTTATTTTCTCTTCTTGCAAAGAATTCATTTTCTTATTATGCTCATCCAAGCGTTCTTTAATATCATTATATTTCTTTTGTAAATTATTCATTTTTTCAAGGTTAGCTTCTTTTTGTGTTTCCAAATCTTTCGAATTAATGTTTTCTTTATTTTCCAAATCTTTTTTTCTATCTTCTAAATTTTGAATTCGTTTATTCAAATTATCAAGTTTTGCTTTATCTTCTTCTTTGTCTTTAAAAGATTTATTCATATCTTCTAAATTTTTTAACAGCTCTTTTTGTTTTTGCTGAAGTTCATTACTATCTTTGTTTATATTTTTTTTCTCTTTTTCCAACAAACTATTCTGTGCAGACAAAGACATTTTATTAAAAGTATTAATTTGTTCATTTAATTTATTTAAATTTTCTTTTTCCTTTAATTCTTTGTTTAAAGATTTGTTCTTGTTTTCTTCTATAAGCTTAGATAACTTGTTTTCACTTCTTTTCTTTTCTTCTGTCTCTAAAGAATCAAATTGTTCATTAAAATCATTTAATTCTTTACTCAAATCTTCAATCTTGTTTTTTATTTGTTCTTTTTTTGTACTATCTTGTTCATTTTTTAATTTTTCTTCCAATATATCTATTTGAGATTTTGTCAAATCCATCATATTTTTTAATTTTTTCTGTTTTTCATTATTGTTTTTATTTTCATTATTATCTTTTTCTTGTTTTATATCAGCAAATTCCTCCTTATATTCACTTAATTTCCTTTCTAACTTATTTAATTCTTTTTCTTTTTGCGAACTTTTTTTAATATTATTTTCTTTATCTATATCTTTCTTTAATTCATCTATTCTTTCTTGTGTTTCGGCAATTTGTTTTTTTAAATTATTTTGTTTTGTTTCTTTTTTTCTGCTTTCTTGTTCATTTTGCCTGTCATTCAATTCTTGTAAGTTCTTTTCATCCTGCAAAATTTCATTTTGCAAAGATAACACAGAATCTTTTAACTGTCTTTTTTTCTGTTCATTTTTTTCCTTTTTCATTTTATTATTCAAATTATTTAATTGTTCTTTTTTATCATCTATCATTTTTTCTATTTCTTGTTTATTCTCTTGTTCATTATTATCTTCATTTAATTGTTTTCTATAATCATTAAGTTCCGATTTTTTCTGTTTCAAATCTTTTCTCATTTGGCTTTTCTTTTGCTCGTTTGTTTCTTTGCTTATTCTTTCTTCCAAACTATCTATCTCTTCCTGCTTATTGTTCATTTGTTTCTGTAAATCTTTTCTTTTCTGTTTGGTATTATTATCATTCATGTTTTGCTCGTTATTTTCCGTTAACAAGTCATCCATCTGTTCCCTGTAATCATTCATATCTTTTTGTAATTGTTTCAAGCTTTTCTTCATTTGGCTTTTCTTTTGCTCGTTTGTTTCTTTACTTATTCTTTCTTCCAAACTATCTATCTCTTCCTGCTTATTGTTCATTTGTTTCTGTAAATCTTTTCTCTTCTGTTTGGTATTATTATCATTCATGTTTTGCTCGTTACTTTCCATTAACAAGTCATCCATCTGTTCCCTGTAATCACTCATTTCTGTTTTCTTCTGTTTCAAATCTTTTCTCATTTGGTTTTTCTTTTGCTCGTTTGTTTCTTCACTTATTCTTTCTTCCAAACTATCTATCTCTTCCTGCTTGTTATTCATTTGTCTCTGTAAATTTGTTTTTCTTTCTGTATTCACAGTATTTAATTGTTCTTTATAAGAATCCATTATTTCATTCAAGTTATAAAGATCTTCTGTTTTTTTGTTTTTCTGTTGATTATCCTTTTCATTACTAATTTCATTTTCTAAGATATTTATTTGTTCTTTTGTTAAACTAATCTGTTTTTTTAAAATTCTTTCTTTATTTTTCCCTTCTTTTTCAATTTCGGATTCAAGTTTATTTCGAATATCATTTTTCAACGAATCATGTTTGTCCATATATTTTTCTAAATCAACATTTTCTTCACTTAACAACTGTTCTTTTGCCAATAAATGTTTATTCTCTTGCTTATTTCTTGATATATTTTCTATATTTTGTTTATTAATTGAATCTTCTAAAATATCTATATTTTTATCATATTTATCATTGTCCGAAGATTGCTTTTCTATATTATTTTTTTGAGTTTCCATGTGTTTGTTTATACTAGTTTTCATGTTATAAACAACATTGTCTTTTTCTTTTTCTATATTTTTTAACTTCTGTTCCAACATAGATTTTTCTTTTTCCGTATTTCGTTCATCTGCTTTTATTTTTTCTATTAAATTGGAATCCTGCAATTTATAATCTTTATTTAATTCAGATTGTTTTTCTGAATTTAGTTTCATCTGATTATTTATAATATCATCATATTGTTTTTTTAAATTTTTCTCCTGAGATTGAATATTGTTATATTCTTCTTTTTTTAGATCGATATCAGACAAATAATCTTTTAAATTATCTTTATTGGTTTTTATATTATCCAACTTTTTTATATTTTGTTGCTTCATGGAAGATAGTATTTGCTCTTGTTGTTTCATTTTATAATTTTCATTTGATAAATTCTGAAGTTTATCTATATTATTTTTTTCTTCATCTATATAAGAAGTCTTTTCTTGAGCTTGTTTTATTTCTTTATCCAAAAATTGTCTTTGCTTATCCGTTAAATCATTATCGCTCTTATTTTCATTAATATTTTTTAATGCATCCAATTGTTTTTGATATTGTTTTGATAAAAAGTTTTTTTGATCTAATGAATTCTTCTGCATTTGAAATGTAGTATTTATTTTATTTTCATATTCATTCAATTTCTCCGCCGTTTCTTTTAAATCATCTTTCATTTTATTCGTATTTTTTTCATTTATTAAATTATCCTGTTTAGAAATTAAATCTTGCTCTTTATTTCTAAATTCTTTCATATATTCATAATTATTTTTGATATTTTGGGTATTTTTTATCTGTTTATTTAAAATATCCTCCTTCATCTGTAACATATTGAACTCATTATACATAGAGAGCATCTCTTGTTTTTGATTAACTTGATCCATATCAGATTTTATATCGTTTAATTCCTGTTTTAAAGATAACTCTTTTTCTTTTATTTTAGATATTTCCTTTTGTAAATTTTGTCTCTGATTTTGAGAACTTGTGTTGTTTAATTTATTTTGTAATTCATATCTTTCTTGTTGAATACTATTGAGGGTAGAACTAAGATTTTCTTGTTGTTCTTGTAATTGTTCTCTTTGTTGTTCATTCAATTGACCAATTTGTTGATCTATTTGACTAATTTTAGTTAATAAATCCAACTGATTTGTACTGGATTCTTTTAAAATCTTTTGTTTTTGTAAATCTATGCTATTTAATGTGTTTTGAATATATCTATTGCTATTCTGTTGTCCATTATTTCGTTGTTCATTATTCAGTTGTTCGTTATTCTGTTGTTCGTTATTCTGCTGTTCATTATTCTGTTGTTCTTTATTTCGTTGTTCATTTTCATTCTCTTGTTTTCCTACTATTTTATATTTTGACTGTACGGATTTGTTACTATCAATAATATCTTCATGTTCATATTTATATTTCCCGGGTTTTGCATTAGGATCACCAACAGCATCAGGATCATTATAAACAATCTGATGTTTTTCTTCTATATCTTCTTCTTTTGATTCTTTTTTAATACCTAATAAAATATCTCTAAATATCAATTTTTTTTCTTCTTCCAATAATAAATGCGGTTCATAATGATGATGAATCAATTCATCCGGCTTAATATATCTTTCTATAATTTTTCAGGATTTACAACTTTTTCCGGTCTTACAACTTCT
>JAFXOB010000032.1 GCA_017529005.1 Elusimicrobiota bacterium | reverse complement strand
GGCGGTGGCCATACCGGCATTTCCGGTATTGTTTATGTATATTTTATTGCTGTCACTTACAACGGTTTTATGTCCTTTTAATACACAAATTATATCATTATTTTCAGCAAAAGTTTTAGCTATTATTTTTCTATAATTGTTATCTTCCTTATATTGTATTCCTGATATTCTTTCAAATTCTTTAGGGTGAGGGGTAACTATTATTTTTGATTTTGCATTTTTAAATTCTTTTATTATTGATTTTTTATGTGTATCTTGTAATGAATTTAATCCGTCAGCGTCAATCGTTACATAAATATCAAAATTTTTTATTATTGATAGTATTAAGTTTTTTACAGAAGAATTTTTGCCCGTTCCGCAACCGATTGCAACGGAAGAAATTTTTCTTTTTTTTATAAACTGTAATATTTTATTTTGTGCGGCTTTTGAAAAAGTTCCGTTTTTCTCTGC
The DNA here is from genome assembly GCA_017529005.1 of Elusimicrobiota bacterium. Classification (GTDB taxonomy): domain Bacteria; phylum Elusimicrobiota; class Endomicrobiia; order Endomicrobiales; family Endomicrobiaceae; genus Ruminimicrobiellum. Next base: position 3,419 of record JAFXOB010000032.1, on the reverse strand, counting down.
CAAAGGAAAAAGCATAATTTCAGGTTTAATGTTTTTTGCTATAACGGGATAAGCTGATTTTGGAAATGCAAAAGTTACAAGTCCTGCTCCCGAAGTTATTGCGGAATTAGCACATAAAATACCTGCTCCGGGCATATTATAAGAACCTGCAATAACTAATACATGCCCGAAATTATTTTTGTAACTATCTTGTTTTCTTTTAAATATATTATGAATTTTCATTTTATTTAGAAGATATCGCTACTGCTACAACAGTAGTTTTATTATGTGAAAAAGATATATCTATGTATGAAGCTTTTTTGCTTTTTATAAAAACTTCAGGTTTTCCTAAAACAGAATTTTTAAATGATATATCTGTTATTGCTAATTTTTTTGATGTGTTTATTGCTTTCCAAACGGCTTCTTTGCCAGCAAATCTAACGGCATAATGTTGCACTGAATTTTTTTTAGATGAACAATACTTTATTTCATCTTTAGAAAAAATTCTTTCTATAAATTTTTTATCTTTTAATAATTTTTGAAATCTTTTGATTTCTTCTATATCTATTCCAATTTTCATGCTTTTTTATTTGTACAACAAGCATATATCTTATATAAGATATATGCTTGCTTTATTTAAATAATTTAAATAAGATATTAACAACAAACAATATACTAATATGTCATATCACTTGCAGATATTACAGTATCCAATTCTACTTTAATTTTTGTTAATTTTGGTTTTGACCAAATTTTTTTAGTTTCTTTTTTAGCCATTTTTACTATACTCCTTATCAAATCTATTATAATTATATACTATTTGTTTTTTAAAAGTCAAACACAAAAATAATAATGTTGACTAATTCTTGTATTATTTATAAAATAATATAAATATATATCATAAACTCTAAAAGAAGGTGTAATTATGTCTGAAAATTTAAGTTCAAAAATCGGCACTCAAGAAAAAGTTGTAAATAAAACTGGGTTGCCATTAGATTATGGTGATACAAAAATTACAATTTTACCGAGAGATCCTATTTGTATTTTTGCTTATTGGTCAATCTCGGAAGATTATTTTAATAAATTAAAAAAACAATATGGAGAATCTGTTTTTGCGGATTCTAAGTTGGTTATAAGAGTTTATGATACAACGGATATAAGTTTTGACGGTAGTAATGCCAACAGATATTTTGATGTTTTTGTTACTCCACAGTCAGATAGTTGGTATATAAATGTTGGTGAGTTCAACAGATGTTGGTGTGTGGATTTAGGATATTTAACTAAAGACGGAAAATTTATTTCAGTTGCCAGATCTAATAAGGTTAGTATGCCAAGATACGGAGTATCAAATATTACTGATGAACAATGGGCATTATTACAGATTGAATTTGAAAAATTGTTAAAAATTTCCGGCGTAAATAAAGTTGGTATGAGTTCTTTTGATATAGCAAGACTTATGAGAGAAAGATGGGAAGAAATAGTTTCTATTTCTTTACCGAGCTCTCATTCTCATATAAGCAGCAGCTCAAGCTCGTTTAAAACTCATCCGTCTTATACACCGGAAAACAATAAAAGTGTTGAAAGTAAAGAAAAAAGTTTTTGGTTAAGAGCAGATACTGAAATAATTATTAACGGAGCTACAGAACCCGATGCAAGTTTAACATTAAAAGGACAACCTATAAGATTGTCTGCTGACGGTTCTTTCTCGGTTAGATTTTATTTGCCGAATGGTGAAGACAAATATACAATAGAAGCAGTTTCAAGTGATGGAACGATGAAAAAAACTATCACTTTTGAAGTAACAAAAGATACTAAATAAAAATTTTAGCAGTTCGGAATATTAATGAATAATAAAGGTTATTGGTGTCTTCAATTACATGCTCATTTGCCTTTCGTTCGTCATCCAAACTATCCTGATTTTTTGGAAGAGGATTGGTTATATGAAGCTATAACAGAAACATACATTCCTCTTCTATCTGTTTTTGAAAATTTTGTAAGAGATAATATTAATTTTGCAGTAACAATGACAATTACACCGTCTCTTGCAAATATGTTGGCAGATCCTTTGTTGCAATCAAGATATTATGCAAAGTTAAATAAACTTATAGAATTATCTGAAAAAGAAGTTTTAAGAACAATAAACTTACCCGAATATCATTCCGTTGCTTTAATGTATGAAAAGAATTTTAAAACTTGCAGAACAATTTGGGAAAAGTATCATGGTAATATTTTAACCGGTTTTAAAAATCTTCAAGATGCGGGGAAACTTGAAATTATTACTTGTTGTGCTACCCATGGTTTTTTACCTTTAATGACTAACGAAACGGCACAAAGAGCACAAATACAAGTTGCTGTCAAAGATTACAAAAAGCATTTTGGGAAGAATCCTAACGGAATATGGCTGGCCGAATGTGCTTATACTTATGGTGTAGAAAAATTTTTGAAAGAAGCACAAATAAGATTTTTCTTTATGGAATCGCATGGAATACTATATGCAACACCAAGACCTAAATATGGAGTTTTTGCACCGATATATTGCAAAAACGGAGTAGCGGCATTTAGCAGAGATATGGAAACTGCGCATCAGGTTTGGAGTGCTGAATGCGGTTATCCGGGGGATGTTGATTACAGAGAATTTTACAGAGATTTAGCTTATGATTTGGATTATGATTATATAAGACCTTATTTACATTCTGACGGAGTAAGAAGAAATATAGGGGTAAAATATTGCAGAATAACCGGTAAAGTACCTTTAAATGAAAAGCAACCTTATAATCCTCAATGGGCAGAAAATAAAGCTAAAATGCATGCTGAAAATTTTGTGTTTAACAGAACAAAACAGATAGAACATTTGCAAGGTATTATGCAGAAAGAACCATTGGTTGTATCAATGTATGATGCAGAACTTTTCGGGCATTGGTGGTTTGAAGGGCCAAACTTTATAAATCATATATTTAGAACAATACAAGAAGCAAATGCTTCTTTTAAACCTATGACACCGGTTCAATATCTGGATAAATTTCCGGTAAATCAAGTTTGTCAACCGTCTCCTTCGTCATGGGGTGATGAGGGATATTATAAAGTCTGGTTAAATCCAAAAAATGATTGGACATATAAGCATTTAAATATGGCAGCAGATAGAATGGTAGAAATTGCAACTGCAAATCAAAATGCACAGGGTATCTTGGTAAGAGCATTAAATCAAGCAGCAAGAGAATTGTTGTTGGCACAATCTTCCGATTGGGCTTTTATTATGACTACCGGCACAATGGTGGAATATGCGGAAAAGAGAACAAAGGAACATATATACAATTTTACGACATTATATAATCAAATAAAAAACAATTCTATTGACGAAAGTTTCCTTTCTAACCTAGAATATGTAAATAATATCTTTTCTGATATTGATTATAAGGTGTATATTAAATAAAAATGTTATT
>JAFXOB010000257.1 GCA_017529005.1 Elusimicrobiota bacterium | reverse complement strand
ATCACAAAGTGTATCACCTGTTCCGGTATTTTTCAAACCAACTACTGCTGCAATATCACCTGCTCTAACTTCTTTAATTTCTTCTCTGTTGTTTGAATGCATTCTTACGATACGAGAAATTCTTTCCTTGCTGTTTTTGCCGGGATTGAATACATAAGAACCGCTTTGCAAAGTTCCAGAGTAAACTCTAATATAGGTGAGCTTTCCTATAAAAGGATCTGCTTGTATCTTAAAGGCCAAAGCTGCGAAAGGAGCATTATCGTCAGCCGGTCTTGAAGTTTCTTCATTTGTATTTGCATCTACACAATGCATATCTTTTCTGTCTAAAGGTGATGGTAAATAATCACAAACTGCATCCAACATAGGTTGAACACCTTTATTTTTGAATGATGTTCCACAGAAAACCGGGATTAATTTTATTTGAAGTGTTGCATTTCTTATTGCTTGTTTAATTTGAGGGATAGTAGGTTCTTTTCCTTCCATATAGCAGTTCATAACATCGTCACTGTAATCTGCAATAAGTTCTATCATTTTTTCTCTTAATTCTTTTGCTTTATCAACTAAATCTGCAGGAATGTCTGTTACATCGAATTTTGCACCTAATTCTTCTCCGTGCCATATATAAGCTTTCATTTGAACCAAATCAACAACACCTTGGAAAGCCGATTCTGAACCGATAGGAATTTGCATTGTAAGAGGTGTTGCACCTAACTTTTCTCTAATTTGATCTATAACCATAAAATAATCTGCACCGATTTTATCCATTTTGTTTGAAAAAACGATTCTCGGTACATTATATTTATCTGCTTGTCTCCAAACTGTTTCGGATTGCGGTTCAACTCCGTTACCTGAATCAAAAACAACAACCGCACCGTCAAGAACTCTTAAAGATCTTTCTACTTCCGCGGTAAAATCAACGTGTCCCGGGGTATCTATAATGTTAAATTGCATATCCTGCCATTTGCAATATGTGGCAGCAGAACAAATAGTAATACCTCTTTCTCTTTCCTGTTCCATCCAGTCCATAGTTGCCGCACCTTCATGAACTTCACCGATTTTATGAGTTCTTCCGGTATAATAAAGAATTCTTTCTGTTGTTGTGGTCTTACCGGCATCAATGTGAGCGGCAATACCAAAGTTTCTAATCTTTTCTAATGAAAACTCTCTAGCCATTTTCTTTTTCCCGATATTTTTTATTTTACATAAATATTTTCTTGTTTTTTTTAAATAACAAAAATATGCAAAGCATAACGATTTTTCTCGTTATACATGCACGATAAAACATATATTTTCTTACAAAGAAAACTTATGTAAGTTTTTGTATTATATCTAAAATTTATTTTAAAGTCAATAGTTTTTTAATATTAAAATTTATAAAAAAATTTAAGCCTTTTTTTGAAAAAAATAAAAAAATTCATTATAATTTGGCAAAAGAAAATATAAAAAAGGAAAAACAATACATTAATATATAAGTATGCTTATAGGTATAATTCCGGATATTCACCAAACCATACACTTTATAAAAATGGTTGAAAATAATATCAACCGTTTGGATAAACTTATTTTTTTGGGTGATTATGTTGATAATTGGTTGGAAAACTTATGGTGGCATGTTTCGGAACACAATCCTGTAAACATTATAAATAAGGTTATATATTATAAGAAAAAATATCCTGATAAAATAGATTTGCTTTTAGGAAACCACTGTTTATCTTATTTATCCAAAAATCCGAAATCAAAACTTGTAAGCGGTCACCAACATGAACATGATGCAGAAATTGCACAAGCCTTTTTGGACAATATAAAAGAATTTAAAATTGCCGTAAAATATGATGATTGGGTAATATCTCATGCCGGATTTTCAAGTACTTGGGTAAATAACCAAAAAGACACCGGTTTCAATAAAGACAGCGAAAATATAATTGATTGGTGTAACAAAATGTTATTGAAACAAAATTTTCATTATTTCGATTGGACGGGTTTAACAAGTCCCAGCGGTGATGAAGTTACACAAACTCCAACTTGGATAAGGCCTTTTTCACTGATGAAAGATTCTTACTTTCCCAATCAAATAGTGGGGCACAGCGAAACGGAATTTGCGCCGATATTTGTTAAAAACAAAACTACAAAATTAATTCTTGTGGATTCACCGAAACATACCTGTTATTTTGAACTTGATACAAAAAATCCGCCAAACTTTGAAACTGTTGAAACTGTTTTGAAAAAGATCTCAAAAAAGATAAAAAGCTAAAAACTATAATATATAATTAATCCAGTTTCTTTTGATAGTTTTCAATCCTTTCTTTTATACTGTCAATCAAAGATTGCGGTTCTTTAACTGTTACATACGGAATCCATTGCAGTATTGTATGTAATATTTCTTCTTCTTTTGCAAAATAACATTCCAACATCAAATCACCCGTTTTATATTCTTTAACTGTTTTTTGTTTGGGAAAATAATTCTTTTCTTTAAAATATTTTGATACTTTTTTATCTACTGTTAATACGGCTTTTTTATCTCTTTTTGTTTCAAACCAAATATTTACACTTTCGTTTAATATGTTTTGTAAATTCTTGGGTTTTGAAAATACTTGTCCCGTAACTGTACATGATGTTATTTTTTCTAACCTTAACTTAAGCAGCCTGTTTTTATAGCCTAATGCCAACAAATACCAAAACCCGTCAAACCACAACAGTTTTAACGGTTTTATCGGAACATTATTTATATTCTCTTCCTGTTTTGCTGTTTTATATTCGATTTTTATTTTATAAGAACACTCTATTGCCGTTTCCAAATTTCTTGTAATCTCCGTATCTTTATATTCCCTGCCTTTAAGCATTTTAATAAAGAACGGACTTTCTTGAACTTTATTATATTCCAATACTTTATTTCTTAATGATGAATATGTTTTAGAAAATCTTTCCCCCAATGCATTGGCAACATCGGAAAATACTGCAAGCATAGCAAACTCTTCGCAACTTATCTTTAACTTCTTTAAAGAAAAACCGTCAACAAAAGAATATGTTCCCCTTGACAGCGGGCTTATTGCAAACCCTCCGGATTCCAATGTTTGTATATCTCTTTGAATAGTTCTGACAGACACCCCCAAATCAACAGCAATTGAAGAAACTTTTATTTCACCGTTATCCAATTCGTTAGCTATATACATTAATCTTTTAACTTTCCCTAATATATCATTAAACATAAGTTTCCCCCTTTTTCCTGTTTTCCGATTAATATTATTATACAAAATTTACGACAAGATGTTGTCGTGTTTGTTTTGTAAGATATAGTAAAGAATACTTATTTCCTGTGAGGAGACATATAAAGTTGTATAGAAAATTAATCATAAAAACTAATTGACAAAGTGTGTAAAATATTATACACTTATGGAAAGAAGAAATGATTGTAAAAGAAAGTGAATTTTTTACAAAATGGTTTGAAAAATTAAAAGATGATGATTTAGCCGACAGAATATCTATTTATATTTACAGATTAGCAGGTGGTAACTTTTCAAATTGCAAAGCAGTAGGCGAAGGTATTCACGAAATAAAAATAAATTATAAAAAAGGTTACAGAGTTTATTTTACAAATATTGAAGGACAAATAATTTTATTGCTTTGCGGCGGCGACAAAAGTACTCAACAAAAGGATATACAAAAGGCAAAGCAGATTAAAAAGCTCTATGAATAGGATTCAAATATAATTGAATGGAGAAGAAAACAATGAATATAAAAAAAATATTAGCGTTAGAAGATTTTAATACAACCTTTGCAAAAAAATTAGCAGCTGATCCTAAACATCTGCAAAGATACGAAAAACTTATAACAGATGAATTTAATAAAACAGGTGATATCTCTGTTTTTCTTGAAGGTTTAAAGGTTGTAGCAAAGGCAAAGGGTAACATAAAAGGACTTGCAAAAAATGCAAAAGTTACAAGAAAATCCATTTATAATATGTTATCAAAAGACAGCAATCCCGGAATTAAAAGTTTTTTGGCCATATATAAATTATTAGGCGGCAAAGTAAAATTTTCCTTTAAAAAAGCATAAAAATATTCTGTTTCCACAAAACACTAAAAATCCAAATATTTTGGTTTTATTTAATTCTATACAATAATATCCGAAAAGCGGTCTTCAAAAACAATTTGTTTCCTGCACAATATTCCGGCAAGTTTGTTTGTATCATCTACAACTATAACATCCAAAATTTCGTTGGTATGTAAAACAAAAAGGGCTTTATATAAATTTTCT
>JAFXOB010000256.1 GCA_017529005.1 Elusimicrobiota bacterium | reverse complement strand
ATATGCAGCAGGAGAATCTTTATAAGTCTTTATCAAATCGTCTATTATTGATAATCCTTGTTCTATATTTCCGGATCCAATTACTTTTGTAGCTATATTCAATTTATCCGAAGCCGCACTATTTACCATTTGCGTTCTAAAACAAATAAAAGCAATTATCAGCACTATTATTATTACTGTTAATAATGTTGTAAAAAACGGTTTTCTGTTTTCCTTTACCCATTTGATAATCTCAACAATTTTTGAATCTTCTTGCCTTTCCATTTTTAACCCCTATTTTTTGAAGCAACAATGTCATAAGAATTTTGTTGCATTATATTAAAATATTCTAAACTTAAGCCAGATTGTTTCAGTGTATTTTCTATTTTTGTTTTATCCATTAAATTTTCCGGTTCATGAGAATCCGTATTCAGTACAAGTTTTGTTTCGCACTCCAAGGCTAAAGAAGCAACTTCTTTATTTGTAACATTATGGCCGCACCTCGTAGTAATCTCTAAACAAATATTATTTTCTTTTGCAAGTAAAACATCTTCTCTTGTTATATGTCCCGGATGAGCAAGAATATCTATACCAGCTTGAACAGCATAATGATTTGTTAAAGGAGGAACGGTTTCTGCAACAGTTTCACCATGAACCACAATAATTTTCGCACCTAAATCTTTACATTTTGAAGCCATATCTTTTATAAGTTTAGGCGGCACATAAGTTATTTCAACACCGGGAATAACTTTAATATCATACTGTTCTTGTAAGATTGCGGATACTTTTATAATTCTCGGTATAACATAATCATATGTTGAATAATCAACATGATCGGTTAAAGCAATAGTTTTATATCCTTTAAACTTTGCTCTGTATACTAACTCACTCGGTAATAAAACACCATCAGAAAATAATGTATGTGTATGCAAATCTATCATAATTGAAATATTATATCATTTTTATCAATTTTTTATAATAGTACCTTTAAGATTTTTTATACCGCTTACACCATCAACAATCAAAACTTCTTTTACTCCTTTTTCAACAGCTTGTTTACAACTGCTTATTTTAGGTATCATTCCACCTGTAATAACTTCAGTTTTTATAAGGTTATCAACTTCAGCTATTTTTATTTCTTTTATTGTATTTTTATCCTTATCAAGTACCCCTGCAACATCCGTTAAAAAAATAAGTTTTGCAGCTTTAAAAGCTATTGCTATATTTGTTGCTAAAATATCAGCATTCACATTCAATGCATGTGTATCTTCTGCCATACCTACGGAAGATATCACGGGAAAGAAACCTCCGTTTATTAAAGTTTCTATCAAACTTATATCTATTTTTGTCGGTTCACCTACAAACCCCAATTCTTTTTTAACATCACAAACAGCAATTGCCCCGTCTCTTGCAGAAATACCTACAGCTTTAACCCCGCACTTTATAAGTTCAGCCGTTAACATTTTATTTACTTTACCGCTTAAAGCCATTTCCACTGCTTCCAAAGTTTGTTCATCCGTATATCTTAAACCATTAACAAATTTTGATTCTATATTTAGCCTTGAAAGAAGATTGTTTATTTCAGGCCCCCCGCCATGAACAAGAACAATATTTTGTGTTTTTGAAACTTCCGCCAACTCTTTTATAAATTTTTTTTGAGCTTCTTTATTTTTTGTTAAACTCCCACCGAATTTCACTACTGCAATATCTTTCATTTGTCCCCCAATATTATTCATTATATTGAATTAACATTTTTTTGTATTGAGTAATTTCAAAAATTTCTTTTATGTTTGTCTGAATTTTTACAATCTGTTCATTATCTATTACCGAATTTTTAACTTTAAACCCCGTTAAAACTTTTGCTAATGTTCCGTTATTATTTTGTGTTACAGAAAAAACAGGCATTATCGTAAATTCTTTTGATGATTTACCAACCAAAGCCTGTTCTTCTTTTTCGAATTCGGAAATATTATACTTTAAATTATAAATTACAGTCTGCTCACTCGTATATATTATTTTAATATTAACTGTATTGCTATTTTTATATAAAGAAGATATCTTTATTTTATTTATCCCTCCATCTAAAAAATAATCATTTTGAAATTTGTTTAATCTTTGTATAAATGGTCTTAATGTATTAATCATTAAAGATAATACCTTATTTTTATCATTGATTATAATACTCTCTTCCAACTCTAAATAATTCTGTTCATCTGATACAAATTTTTTATTTTTGTCCAACATAAAATCATTTTTTGTTTCTAAGAGATTTTCAAAATTCTCCAAAAGATTTGCTGTTTCTTTTTTTATTTTCAAAGCTTCTTTCAAAACATCTTGAATTTTTAGTTCATCGACATCATTGTCCCAAGCCAAACAATATTGTTTGGCTTGAAGCTCTATTTTTTTTGCCTTTATTTGGTTTTCAATGTCCAACCTTACTATACCGTCTTCTTCACTATTAAATTTTTGTTTAAGTTCAGCTATCTCTTTTTCATTTTGTTTTTTGAAAGCAGCAAACTCATTTATTTTATTTTGTTGCTCTTCATCTGTTTTATCTAATGATTCTACGTTATTTTGCTTATCAGATTGCAAAAAATCAACATCAATAATTTCTTCCATGAAATCATCATTTTGTGCAAAACAAGGTACACTAATAAAAAGCACCAAAATAAAAAAAGCAAGCTTTTTCATATAATTCCTTAAACAAGATCTGCTATTGTAACTCTAAATTCATCATCCTGTACTTTTAAATCACTATATTTACAAGAAGATTTAAAATCACAATAAGCACATTTATCTTTATTAGGTTCAAACTCTTTATTATTAATTTTTTCTGCAACATCAACAGAAAGTTTTATTGCATTATTTATTTGTTCTTCGTTTCTTGTTGTATAAATTTTTTTGTTATGCGATAAAAAATATATTGCTATTCTGTCCGGAATAAAACCTAATGCAACTTTACAAGCATAGCAATACAAACTTAACTGTAAATCATTATCAACTTTTTCTTGTTCCCAAATAATTTTATGTGTTTTATAATCTACAAGTTCTCTTGTTCCGTCATCATATTCATCAATTCTATCTATTATTCCTATAAAAGGATATTTTCCTATTTCGGATTTAAAATTGTGCTCGGTAGAAATATTTTTAGGCGGATATTTCCCAAATGTTTCCCAAAAATTTTTCAAAACATCAATTGCCCTTAAATAATTAACATAAGCATCCTGATTATTTTCATAACCGCTGCTTTCCCAACAAAGATTTAAACTATCCATCAATGATTCATAGGTATAAACACCTTTTTTATAAAAATCATCCAATGTTTTATGAACGGAATTTCCAAACGATATATCACCATTTAACGGAATGTACTTATTTTCCAAATATATCAATTTATATTTGTGCGGACAAAACAAATATGTATTTATTCTTGAATAACTTATTTTAAAAGTATTGTCTCTCATTACTTCATCCTGTAAAAAGCAACTACGGTATCACCGTATTTTTCCGTTCTATAATTATCTAAGCCAACGATATTACCAACAGGTTCTTTCATATGTCTTTGAGAAATAACTATCCCGTTTTCTTTAAGCATAGAAAACAAGACAACGTTTTTTAATGTGGGATATGTTAATGCTAATGCTTTTTTATCTCCGTCTTTGTATGGAGGTCCCATAAATATAATATTGTATTTATTTTGAAATTTCGGAAAACCTTTTACTACATCACATTTTACGATATCGGCTTTATCTTCAAAACCCAACATTTTTAAATTATACTTTACAAGTGCTATAGATTTATCACTTATTTCAGCAAAAACAACTCTTTTAGCTCCTCTGGAAAGAGCTTCTATCCCTACAGATCCCACTCCGGCATACAAATCAAGAAACAAACTATCCGACAAAATAGGCGTAATAATATCAAAAACAGATTTTTTCATCATACCAAGCATCGGTCTAATAGAAAAATCTTCTTTCGGTAAAGTTTTTAGTTGTCTGCCTCTGGCAATTCCGGCTATAACTTTTAACATAATAAAATCCCAATATATTAATTCATATATTTTATAATTTTTGTATTAAAGTTTAAAGTTTTATAATTTATTATCTTTTATTGGAAAAGCTTGCAAAAATAAGCCCTAACTCAAATAAAAGATAAGTCGGAAGAAATAATAAAAGTTGAGAAACGACATCAGGTGGAGTAAGAACTGCAGCAATAACAAGAAGTATTACTATAACATAAGGCCTTTTATTTTTTAAACTTTCTAAAGCCACAATATCAAACCTAACTAAAAAATATATTGCTATAGGAAATTGAAACATTAAGCCAAATGCCAACATAAGCCAACCCGAAAGAGCTACAAAATTAGTTACACCCAAAATAGGTTTTATTTGTTCTGTTGCAAAGCTCATTGAAAATTTTATTATTAACGGCAATACAAAACAAATACACATTATTACACCTAAAATGAAAAGAATAGTTGAACAAAATACTGCAGTTTTTATAAATTTCTTTTCCTTATCATATAATGCCGGAAGCAAAAATTGCCATATTTTATAAATTATAAAAGGGAATCCTAAAATAAGTGCAAGAACAAAACCTGTTTTTAAATTTAAAATAAAAACTTCCATCGGAGAGAAAAAGTTTAATTGCGCATTACCGTGAGGAAAACTCCATTTAACGAGCCAATCAATACAATAAGGAGAAAAGATATATCCTATCGGAAACAAAACAACCGCACAAACAACTATTGAAATGATTGTTTTTCTTAATTCAGATAAATGATAAGTTAATTTTTCCTGTTCGTTTTCTGCCATTTATAAATTAATTATCTGTTTTATCTTCTGTTTTTATATCCGTAGATTGTGATTTATTTTCTGTATCCGTTTTATTAGACTCTGCATTTATTATTTCATCTGATTCTTTTTTTAATGCCTCTTTTGTTTTTTTATACTCGTGCCCGGCTCTTGCTATCATTCTTATAAATTCAGGAATCTTTTTTGGACCAAAAAATAAAATTATCACTACAAGAAGAATTACAAATATCTCTGTAAATCCTATAGACATTTTTTCCCCCTTAATTTATTATTAAATTATACATTATATTTATTTTAAATTATAGTTTTTGATTGTTCAACTATTCCAACGATTTCTATTGCATTATGCGGACAAGAAACCTGGCATGCGCCGCATCCTGTACAAACTGCTGCATTATATTGCAATGTTCTGTTGCCTTCGGAATCTTCTTCCATGCTTAAAGCCTTCACAGGACATTTAAATGAACATATTCCGCAAGATATACACAAATCTCTATTAATTTTTGCAAGTCCTATTCTTGTATGTTGCTTTTCTTCTAATGTAATTTTTTTTATTGCACCTGTAGGACAAGCCGAACTGCAAACATTACAATCGTACTTACAATAATTTTTCGAATAGTCCATATAAATAGCAGAATGATTAAAATCTCTCGGATGAATAACTTTATTCGGACACACTGCCACACATAACTGACAACTTGTACACTTTGAAGAAAATCTTAAATAATCCCCTGCTCCCGGCGGTAATATTGTTCTGATTTTATCTTTCAAAAAATTTTTACTCCTTAAAATCGCAGTTCCCATACCTGTTGCAAATGCACCGAAAACTAAAATTGAGCCTAAAATAAAATTTCTTCTGCTTTGATTAAAAGAAACAGGTTTTATATTTTTTCTCAATATTCCAAAACTTATTGCTTGTTTGGGACAATCAGAAACACATTTTAAACATCTTATACAAAGTTCGTTGTCAATTATTTTATTTTTTAAATTTATACTTCCCGCAGGACAACCTTTAAAACATAAACCGCAAGTTACACATTTATCACTTATTTTAAGTCTAAAAATACCATACTTTGCAAATAGTCCTAAAATTGTTCCTAT
>JAFXOB010000255.1 GCA_017529005.1 Elusimicrobiota bacterium | reverse complement strand
TATGGTGCAGGTTTGATTCCTGCAATGATAATATTTGCTTCGTTATGGTGTTCAAGTTTAAAAAAAATATTAGTAAAAAAGATAATTTTGATTTTTTGTATATTTATTTGTTTGTTGCAATTTTTAGATTTTTCTTTCGGATTTAATATGAAAATATTTTCATTTAAAATAAAATACAAAAATAATGAATTTTTATACTATAATAATCGTTATCAAGATTATTTTTTGTTTATAAAAACATATGTGGTTCCTTTAACACAATATTATATAAATAATTTTAATAAAAAAACTATTTTTATTTATCATATGTTTTTAGATGCTAAATTTAATAGTTTTGATATACAAACATATTTGAATATAAAAGGTATAAAGACTTATCATTTTTGCAGAGATATAGATTATTCGGATATTATTATTTTTACAGAAAAATATAATATAAGAAATGTTTCTTTTTTATTTACAAAGGAAAAGGAATGTATGGATGCTCATTATGATAAAATTGCTGAGAATAAACTTTTGGAAGAAGTTTCTTTATTTGTTAATAAGTTAAATAATGAATATATGTTGTTAGATTCTTTTTATTTATATGAAGAAAATAAATTACCGGAGAATCATATTTATATATTGGGGAAAAAGAAATTATTTGAAGGTGAAAAAAATATAATAAAACAACCATATAAACAATTTTTTTCCTAATTATTAAAAGTTTATAAGAAATTAGTATGTATTAAAATAGAGCATAGAGTAGAATTTAAGAGTGAAAAAAATAAATTTTAACAATTCATCATCTATAATTTTTATAACAATAGCAGTAATATACTTAACGGGTAATATATTTTGGTGGTATATTAATACTCCAATTATTCCTTTTGGGCCATCAACACTACATTTTTTTGATTTGTTTAAGGATTCTTTCTTATATTATAATGCCCCATTAATAACGTGGATAATGAAAGGAATATTTTTTGTATTTGGCAAAGAATATTTTGATTTACAAATAATAATAATGAATTATTTCTTTTTTCTTATAGGTTTATATTTTATATATAAAACAGGTTTAGAGTTAAAGGATAAAGAAACAGGCAACATAGCGATGGTGTTATTTGCATTGACACCGGTAGTATATGGGTTAAGCAGACAATACGGACATCAAGATTGGCATGTAATGATAGCAATGATAGTAAATATATATTGTTTAATAAAGTTAAATTATTTTAACAGCAGAAAATGGAGTGTATTATACGGAATAACGGTTGGAATAGGTTTGTTTATAAAAGATTCTTTTTTGATGTATTTCTTTATTCCTTTGTTATACACACTAATAAAAGGTTTAGTAGAGAAGACAGATAAAAACAAGATAATAAACATATTAATAGCAATATTAATAGGAAGTTTAATAGCAGGATGTCACTACTTTAGATTTGAAATAATTAATAAGATTTTATATGAGCCTGTTACTGAAACAGTTCCAACATTTACTTTTTCCAGTTTAAGAGTAATGACAATAGGGTTATGGGAAGAGTTATTGTCACCTCCAATATTTTTATTATTTATATTTGGCTTTATTTGGTTTTTGAGAAAATATAAAAATAAAAATAAATGGATTTTAATATTATGGTTTATAGTACCATGGGGTATAATTATGTTTATGCCATCACGAAAGGAAATTGATTATGCTGCCGGATTTGTTCCTGCAATGACAATATTTGCTTCGTTATGGTGTTCAAGTTTAAAAAAAATATTGGTAAAAAAGATAATTTTAATTTTTTGTATATTGATTTGTTTATTACAGTTTTTAGATTTCTCTTTCGGAATTAATATGAAAATTTTTTCACTTAAAACAAAATATAAAGATAATGAAATTTTCTACTATAATAAGTATCATTATAATTATTACTTAGTTGCTAAAAAATATGTGATACCATTTGTTAATTATTATTTAAAAAATTTTAAAGACAAGACTTGTTTCATTTACCTTTATTTTTATAAAAGTTTTGATATCTTGGCATATTTTAATGTAAGAAATATTAAAATTTTTAGTTCTTTAGATGAAATTAATGATTCTGATATTGTTATTTTTGCAAAAGAATATGATTTAAGAATAGAAAATTTGTTATTTAATTGTGAAAAAGAGCGTCGTTTGGTTCATAAGAGTGAATATGATGAAAATATACTTCTTAAAGAATGCTCAGTGGTTTTTAATAATATAAATAATAATTATATGCAGTTGGATGATTTTTATTTAGATGAAAACGATGAACGGGAAGATGAACATATAGTAGTCTTAGGTAGAAAAAATTTATTTGAAGGAAAAGAAAATATAATAAAATATCCGTATAAATATGAAAAAATAAATTAGATTGTTTTAAAAAAGTTTTATAAAACTAAATTTATTGACATATATTTTATAAACAGATAAAATTTTATCTATAATCAGTAGTCGAAACAATGTGCTTTTTATATAAGAAAGTATTGCAAATACAATATATTTTACGAAAAGACTTTCTTATTGTTTCTTTTTTTTTATATATAAATTTACAAAATAAGATACTAAATTTCGCAAAAAGGAGTAAAAGATGTCAAAGATGATTGAAGTTCGTTGGCATGGTAGAGGCGGACAAGGTGCAAAAACCGCAGCTCTATTATTTGCACAAGCAGTATTATCAACCGGAAAATACATTCAGGCATTCCCTGAATACGGTCCTGAAAGAATGGGTGCACCTGTTCAGTCTTTCAACAGAGTTAGTGATGATCCTATTACAGTTCATTGTTCAGTTACGGAACCTAATTATGTAGTTATTTTGGATCCGTCATTGATAGAAGCTGTAGATGTTACAGAAGGTGTAGGAACACAAGGTAAAGTTATTGTTAACACATCTTTTTCTGCAGAAGAAATGGCAAAAAAACTTGGTATAGCAAAAGAACAAGTTTTTGTTGTAGATGCATCAAAAATTTCAAATGAGACAATTGGTCAAAACAGACCTAATACACCAATGCTTGGAGCTTTGGTAAAAGTTATCGGAACTCTTGATATTGAAGGTGTTTTAAAAGATACAAGAGCAAAACTTGAAGTTAAATTTAGAAGTAAACCTGAAGTTATTGATGGAAATATTACTTCAATACAAAGAGCTTATGATGAAGTAAAAAAT
Source organism: Elusimicrobiota bacterium (assembly GCA_017529005.1). GTDB lineage: Bacteria > Elusimicrobiota > Endomicrobiia > Endomicrobiales > Endomicrobiaceae > Ruminimicrobiellum. The sequence continues at coordinate 461 of JAFXOB010000255.1, read as the reverse complement.
TCATAATTTGTAAAAAATAGATTCAAATATATGGAGAATAAAATGAAAAATGAAGAAAAAAAACCTACAGCTGCAGAACTTCCTGCAGGTGGAATAGTAGAAGCTGGAACAGCAGCTCAGTTTAAAACAGGTCCTTGGAGATCCATTAAGCCTGTATGGAGCAAAGAAAAATGTAAAGCTTGTATGATTTGTTGGATATATTGTCCTGATGCATCAATACAAGTAGCGGACGGTAAAGTTACCGGTATAGATTATGACCATTGCAAAGGTTGCGGTATTTGTTCTAAAGAATGTAAGTTCGGCGCAATAACAATGGAAGCAGAAAAGAAATAATTAAAGAAAATTTTAAAGGGGTAAATAATAATGGTAAAGCCAATATTTTCTAAAGGAAAAATAGTTGCCAAAACTGGTAACGAAATGATGGCAGAAGCTATGAGACAAATAGCTCCTGATGTTGTTGC
>JAFXOB010000254.1 GCA_017529005.1 Elusimicrobiota bacterium | reverse complement strand
AGCGGCTTTTGCCACTTGTTTGTAACAAGGGTTTGTTTCATCACTTGCGGAAACGGACATTGACGGTATTCCTAAATATGCACCCTCTCTTGCGGCGGCAACCGTTCCGGAATAAACAACATCCTGCGCAAGGTTTGCACAAGTGTTAATTCCCGATATAACCAAATCTATTTTATCTTTGAAAAAAGAATATAGTGCATATTTTACACAGTCTGTAGGTGTTCCGCCGACAAGTGCAAAAAAATTGCTTTTTATTTTTTCTAATTTAAGATATTTTTTTAAATGTATGGATTGGCTTGTTCCCGACATTTCATGTTTTGGCACAACAACATAAATGTTTGCAAAAGAAGATAATTCTTTTACTAACGGCTTTAAGCCGGGACCTTTGATTCCGTCATCATTTGCAATTAAAATATTATATTTTTTCATTTGTTAGATTTAAAACCTCTTGCGCTAAAATCTCTTGCGGGAAAAATTTCGGATTAACTATTCTTGTAATATCTATTTTGTTTGACAAATTCTGTTCGATAAATTTTATTATTTGTTCCTTGGTAATATTTTTTTCTTCTATAACTAATCTGAAATTTGTTTCTTCCACGGATTTTGCATTATAATATTGATGGTTATCTGTTGCATAAGGGAAAGGGACAAATATTGCAGGTAAATTATAGCTTTCTATTTCTTTTACCGTTCCCGCACCGGCTCTGCAAACTACCAAATCACTGCATGCATAAGCATTTCCTATATCGTTCATATATTTTGTTATAAATTTTTTTGTGTTTAAGTTTTTATATTTATCGTTTAATTTTTCAAAATCAATGTTTCCGGTTATATGTATAAATTGTATTTTGTCTTGATATTTTTTATATAAATCATTTGCAACGTCAAACATAATATTGTTTAGCTTTGTTGCACCTAAACTTCCGCCGAAAACAAAAATAGTAAAAATGTCCGTGTCTATATTTAATTTGGATGCGGCATCTTTTCTTGTAATATTAAAAATATCTTTTCTTATTGGGTTGGATGTGAAAATGGTTTTTTCTTTATTGAAAAATTTTTCGGAACTTTTAAAACTTATTGCAACTTTTGTAACTATCTTTGATAATAATCTGTTAGCTAATCCCGGTATAGAATTTTGTTCGTGAATTAATGTCGGGATTTTTTTTAGTTTTGCCGTAAGCAACACAGGAAAAGATAAATAAGCACCCATACCGACAACAGCTTTCGGAGAAAATTTTGTTAATATCTTTTTTGCCGCAAATAAAGTTTTTATAAATTTGAACGGGAACAAAAATAAGTCTACCGATATTTTCCTCGGAGGAGCTTTAAAATCTAAAATTTCATAGTCGTATCCGGAAGTGCTTACTATTTTTAATGATACACCGTTTTTGTTATTGTTTACTATAAAAACAGGATTATATCCTTTTTGTTTTAGCTCGTAAGCAAGAGCTATTCCCGGATAAACATGACCGCCTGTTCCGCTGACCGCTATAAGTATGTTTTTCATAATTGTTTTTTGTTATTCCTTGCAATATTAATAAGTATTCCTAACATAAAAGAGTTTAACAACATAGAAGATCCGCCGTAAGAAACAAATGGTAAAGGAAACCCTTTTGAGGGCAAAACTCCCGTTGCCATTCCCATGTTTATAAGAGCTTGTCCGGTTATAATTAATGT
>JAFXOB010000253.1 GCA_017529005.1 Elusimicrobiota bacterium | reverse complement strand
TCTATTACATTCTGTAAACCTATAGCTGATATTAACTCTCTATAAGATTGTGCCCTTGTCGCCTGAGATATATGACTTGTAGATATACATCTTAAATCTAAACTCTGAACTCCACCAAATCTTGTTATCAAATCAACTGCATATTTAAGATTTCCCTGTGCTATTGTCACTCTGTTACCATGAACATTATAGTTTCCATTAGATGTTCTAATAGTAACGGTTCCATTTTCATTATATACAAAACTATTTGCACCATAAACTGCAACTAATGCTGTTATCGCTTCACTATAATGTCCTTCTTTGATAGCATTATTTGCTCTAATAATATTCATATTATTATTTATCATTGTTTGCAATGCACCTGTATCTATATCAAATTGATGTGTTGTTGTATTATATTTAACTACCGCACTTATAGGTTCAACTTCGGTTATATTTTCTCCTACTATATCAGTTATTCTGCTATTTGCATCCAAACATGAGTATACTTGACCCATCATTGTTGCTACTGCATTTGCTGCTTCCAAAGCATTTGCTACATTTATTTCCGCTACTACAGTATTTTCTTCAATAAGAACTACTTTTGTGTTATCTTCACTTAAACTAAATGTATATGGAGATAAAGAATCTTGTTGTGAATATCTTATTGCTAATTCCACTAAAGAATAATCTTGAGAATACTCTTGTGTATTTGCATCTTTTGGCGTTAAAATTTTCACTGCTCGTCTTGCGAGATCTAACGACCTTATTTCTGCAGCCTTACTACTAACCATTCTTAAATCAAGATTTAAATCTCTTTCTGCCGTAGCTCTTTGTCCTTGTCGTACTGCTGCACGATCTAGTTTGTCTGCTTGTTGATATGCTACTTCCAATGACAAACTTCCACCAACTAATGCTACTAAATCGCTTGCCATTGTTTGAACATCTTTTGAGGATCTAAACTCTACACTTTCACTTGATTGATTGCTAAATATACCTTCCATTCCTTTTGCTTGACTTACTATAATTGTTCCGTCTCGTTTAGTTTCAAACTGTACAGTTTTTAAACCATCATTTACATTATTTACTGCTTGTCTTAATTCTCTTCTTGCTTGTCTTTGTTGTAATGCATTCCGTATCCTACCACCATTTTCTACTATTCCTGCTCCATCTGCAGCTAATCTTTCTAATACTTCCATTCCTCTATTGAAATTGCAATCCGGTGTCTCATCGAACAATTCTTGTAATACTTCTCCAAACGAACCTGCATCTTGTAAGAAGAATCCAGGTAACGATTCCTTAACACCTTCCTCAAATGCTGTATCCAGTACACTAACTCCGGTATGAACACTGCCTAATGCCTTCATTAGCTCTCCTAATCCGGGCATATTTTGCAACACAGGAGCTAAAAATTTCATTCCTAAATTAACTCCAAAACTAAACAAATACATCTGAGGTGTGTATAATAACTGATTTGCTCCAGATGTTACCGCTGTGGCAGAATCCCAAAAACTACCATTTGCTGCAAGGTCTGTATAATATTTTATTTGTGACCCTAAATTTAATCCCAACGAATCCAATCCTTTTAAGAATGAATTTGACTCTATAAAATCTACTACTTTTCCACCACTATCTATATTTAACCATGTTAATATTAATCCTGTTGCTTCATTAAATACAGACATTCTACTTATCATGTTAAGACTTTGTGAAAATGTCGCTGCCGTTTTATTTATCAATGATATTGTTAAATCTGACGCTACTTTACGTAAACCCTGCAAACCGTTTAAATTTCCTCTTGCTTCCTTATATGCATCCAATCCTTTATGCAATACCGATTTTATTCCATCAAATATCATTTTTCTAACTGCTTTCCATGTCGTTAATGCATTTTCCCCTTTAGTTAAATCCTCAAATGTTTTTACTAATCCTTTCTCTATTCCTAAATTTACAAGCCCTCCTGTTATCATTCCGCCTAACATTCCAAAAGTTATAAATTTAGTTAAACTAAATTGTTCTCCTGATACTGCCGTTTTTATTGCATATATTGCTCCACCTGCTACAAACCCGACTGCTGACCCAAAAACTGATATCTTTGATGCAGTTTTTCCTAATGAATCTGCCATTTTTGCATAATTACTTGCATGTTGCCATGTCGAACCTACAAATGCTCCAAATACTCCCCATGTTACTACTTCACCCCAATCTATTTCATCTATTGTTTTACCTTTTCCAAATTGAATAGCTAAATCTACTCCTACACCTGAAACTGTTCCAACTATTATCTTCCAATTGTTACTAAATAGTTTTCCTATTTGTTTAAATGTATTGACAAAACCATTACTTATTATTGAAGTTGTTAAGCCCGCTATAGAAGCTACTACTGCTCCATTACTAAATGCTTGTAACCAATTTATTTGTCCGGTTTTAGAATATTGTATTGCTGCCGTTACTCCTGTTCCTACTATAAATCCCCCTATTATCGCCGCTCCTGTAACTGAAAACTTCAATGCTCCTCCACCGGAACTAAAGCTTAAAAGCATCACAGCCATATCTACTGCCTGTCCAAAACAATCTGCAACGCTATATTTAATATCATCACTAATAGAAGAATTTACTATTATCTTTTGTCCTATTTCTTTAACAACATTTCCATAATGCGTTAATGTTCCAAAACGGGTTACACTCAATGCCAACTTTGTAAGAGCCGGGGCTTTCGATAAAAATGTAGCCACTTTACTTGCAACTTTACCGAATTTTCCTGCAAACTCTACAGACTTCATACTTACTTTACCAGATAAATAGTTTTTAATACCATTTGTAAGTATTTGTCCAAAAGATCCTCCTGCTGCTGCTGCCGTACCTATACTTACTCCTAATGTAAATGCTGAAATAAAATCAAGTACTATTAAGCCAGCATTCAATGCAATATTTGCAATAGATTGTATACTCCAATCATTCTTTCTTTGTGCCCTATCTATTGCTGCAGTAAGTGCTACTCCATGTTCAAATGCAGCCGGAGCAATAAGAACGGCTGCTGCTATCGCCGCTGCAATTATAACAGGAACAGCTGCTCCAAATGTAGCAACTGCTGCAATAATCGTTATAGCAATACTAACAGCTGCTACCGCTATTCCTACTAATACTTCTCCTACAGATTTTTTATAATATTTACTATCTATTACTCCTTGTGCATTAACTTTTGCATTTTCTTTTACATAATGACCATCTATATATGATCCTACTGCCCACGTACTACCTTCTCTTTTTATTGTAGCAAGAGTAAAATCTTGAGACATTGTAGATGTTTTCCAACCTGTTATCAAACCATTTGTAACAGTTGTACTAGAACCATCTCTTTCTTCAGTTAATACTCCAGCGAATAATGCTACTGAATTTGATGATAAACCATCTCCTGCTCCAACATCTATAGTATCTACTACACTTCCTTGTATTACAACATCTACATTTGATTTTCCGCATAAAACATTTAAATTATATGTACCATCTACAACTGGGCCTAATTGAACTATACTTCCTTTTAAAATATTTTTTATCACAAATTGATTTTCTTCGTTATTTCCACTTTGATATACAATACCATTTTGACCATTTAACAATACGGTATTTGCCAAAACAAATCTTCCTGCAATATCACCTGTAAAGCTTGCTCCGTTTAATTCAATAATTTCACCATTCGGACCAACAGTAGTTACAGTCTGAGACGTAGAAATAATAGCATTGTTATGATGTAAAATAGCTCCTAAAGATATTCTGTCTCCAACCTCTAATATTGTTGGTGTATTAATAAAATCTGTTCCGGATGTCTGAACAAAATTCGAATCCAACTCGGTTGATACCGTAGCTTGTCTATTTGGAGAAACACTAGCAACTGTGAATTTTTCTATATATTCACCACTATCAAGTTTCTCTGAAAATAAATTTACAGAATCAACTCCGTTTGTTGTTAATGTTGCTATACCTGAAACATCTACAAATGTAGCCGATTCCGTAGCTACATCAAATCTCACTCCAAAGCCGACCTCTTCATTATCTTCATCATGAATATTATTCATTACTGCAAGATAATTAAACGGACTTACATTAAATTTCATTGATGCTAGACGTTCTCCGGCTGCTTCTAAATCTAACAATTCTCCATCAGAACCTAATATTCCAACGAACTCTAATCCGGCATCAACATACTGAGATCCTATATAATCTCTTGCATAATTTATTGCTGATTGTTCATTTGCAAAAGACGCTTCAAAGTTATCGGTTGTAACTATTGCTCCATTTTTAACTACTAAGAAACCAGATTCAAAATCTATTTCTGCTCCTCTTGAACGATCTGAACCATCTGCTCCGTTTGCAAAGATAGTAACACCATTTAGATATCTTGCACCTTCTCCAAATACGAATGCAGATCCTGTAGAAGCATCTATCGTTATCTTAGAACCTTTTCCTCTAGCTATATAAGTTGTAGTATCTGTTCCAAAAATAACATCCAAGCCATACGCTCTTGTTTGAACTGTTCTTACTGGTTCATTACCCGAATTTTCATTAGGTAAATTACTAACTTGTTGTGCAACATAATTTTCATCATCTAACAGATATATATTAAGATTTGCTCCTCTATCTAAAATAAAAACTCCATTATTATCACCAAAATTAGAAATACCATATTCATAAATCACATCAAAATCAGGACCTACTTTATTTAAATTCATGTCAACATTACTATATCTGCCAATTATTCCATATGAATTGTTACTATCTATTGCAGTATAAGTTCCATCATTTCTAATACCTAAAGTGTACATACCTGAAGGAACATTAGAATCAGAACTTAATAATATAATATGTTTATTTGCTATTACCGTGCCTTCCGAATTCATTAACCAATCTTTACCAAGGCCATTTTCTATAGCATTTTGTATAGCATTTTCTAATGTTTCTCTTGCTTCAGATAAACCTACTCTATCTATACCTGTTACAGCCCATCTTGTATCGGCATAAGCGTCACAATAATAATCAACTAAACTTATTATGGATGAGAAAATTTCTGATTCATAAGAAGTCATTGTTTCGCCATATAATCTAGTTATAAGGACATTTATATCTAACTTTTTATCACTTCCGTTACCAAGACCATATTTGTATTGTAATAATTTAACATAATTCGATCTAATAGCAGAATTACCTCCTGCTTGATATACCATATATGCCATATTTGCCGGACCATATTTATTAAGTTCCATTTCTGCAATTTGAATTTGTCCCATATATGCCTCATGATCTTTATCATCAGGATCAAAAGCTTTTTCAAAATATAAGTTCCCTAATGTACTCAATGGTCCATATCCACAATTCAACATATTTGCAACACTTGCAGCATAATTATTTAGATTATCACGACTCAAATCAGAAAAGCTATAAACTCCAAAATCTCTACAATATATTTTAAATATCGAACTTATGTAATATGCATCAACATCTGTCATTCCTTCATAAGAGCCATGCATATACCACCATACAGTTTTTGCGGCTTCTCTGTCTTGTTCTGAAATTTTAGGAACTTGAGATAATGGTTCATTTGGAATTAAATCAAGCATATCACTTAAAAACGTTCCATCTTTTATTTTATCAATTGTGTACTCTGTTCTTGTTCCGTCTGTTCTTGTTAAAACTAAAGTTTCTCCTACAACAGTAAGTTCATTATCTCCTATTTGACTATTTACAGAAATAGATAAATCCAATAATTGATCTTTATAATAAGTATGTTCCCAATTTGCTATTTCATCGGAACCGGATAATTCAACTAATACATTTCCCTGTGAATCCATTACTTGTGCTCCAGCAACGTTATACATTTTACCATTAAACACTTCTACACCTTGTATCCAAACTCCAGTAGCCTCATCATAAGCCGAATATGACATAGAATCTGCATTTATTGCCGTAGCACTAAAATCCGCTTCAAAAGTTCCATTATTAAATATTATTCCCTCATTTGTTTTTAATGTAACTCCAGTTTCAGGATTCTTTCCAAAAGCAGTTACTCCTTTCAATAATCCAGTTTCTCTATTCTCATATTGCAAACCATCTGTCCAAGAATTAAGAGCATGTTCTCCATTCAATGTTCCCATATATCTTTGTCCATCTATAGTTATATCAAAGCTAGAACCATTTTTTGTAAAGATATTACCTTCTTCATCAATAGTTATTCCTACTATCACTGCTCCATTACTTGCTATTGCCGAATATCTATCACTATTTGCATTTACTGTTTCCCTACTAAAATCAGCTTCTCCGAATTCTAAACTTTCTCCTTCTTGAGCACTTGTAGATACCAATGCTCCATATCTCTTTGTTGTTGCCGTTGTGTATCTTACTCCCGCTCCGGTAATAACTGAACTTAATCTTGAATCAAATTCACTATCCAACACTCCTGTATATACATCTCCATTCT
>JAFXOB010000252.1 GCA_017529005.1 Elusimicrobiota bacterium | reverse complement strand
GAAACTGCTTTTGTTTGATCGTTCATAAATCCTATACCTGCATATCCTATAGCATTAGGATTTTGATAAATTTCATCAACTATTGCTTGAGAAGACGGCATAAGCAATGCTTTAGGAGAGAACTCATCTTTACTATTAACGTCATTTAATCTTATTACCGTTTCCTTAAAGAACATATGAGTTCCGGAGTTACTTTCCCTGGATAATAAAACTATAGGTCTGTCTTCTCCGCCAAGTTCTTTCCAATTTGTTATTCTTGCCATAAAAATATTTCGTAATTGCTCAATAGAAATGTTATTTACGGGATTATTTTTGTTAACTAAAACAGCCAAACCGTCAAGCCCGACAATAAATTCTTTATATGTTATATTTTGTTTTTTTGCTAAATTTATTTCATTTTCTTCTACTTGCCTTGAAGCCATTGCTATATCACAAGTATTGTTTAATAAAGCAGCAAAACCGGTTCCTGTTCCGCCACCTGTAACGCCTACATTTGTTCCGCTATTAATTTGACTGAATTTTTCTGCCCAAACTTGAACTAAATTTACGATAGTATCGGAACCTTTTATTTGCATTCCGACATTCATGTTCTTCGATTCATTAGAACATGAAATAAAAATAGTAAATATAGCCAAAAATACAATGTAGAATTTAGCTTTATGCATATTATAATTATTCTATTATTTTATGTATATTTTTTCAACTAAAAAAGCTCTGCCTTTTGCTTTTTTGCCGTTGATTATATAAATTATAAATTGCCGTATTAAATTTTTGCTGTTGTTATTGCTTTTTGTGCTTGATATTTTCCTTTTTTATCTGCATAAGAAGTTTCACATATTTCATCTGCACCTAAAAATAATAGTTGTCCTATACCTTCGTTAGCATAAATTTTTACCGGCATTGAACTTATATTTGATATTGCTATTGTTGCATAACCTTCCCATTCAGGTTCGAAAGGTGTTATATTAACCATAATACCGCATCTTGCATAAGTAGATTTTCCGAAAGCTATAGTTATAATATCTCTCGGTATTCTGAAGTATTCTACCGTTTTTGCAAGTACTACGGTTTGAGGTTGTAAAATAATAAAATCATCAACTTTTACATCTTTAAATAAATTCGGGTCTATCTTTTTTGGATCAATAAAAGAACCGTCAGTATTTTTTTGCATTATTTTAAATTCGTTGGAAATTCTAAAATCATAACCATAAGAAGAAGTTCCGTAGGAAATACCTTTTCTTACCTGCTCCGGTTCAAATGGTTCTATCATTTTTTTCTCTACAGCCATTTTCTTTATCCATTTATCACTTTTTGCCATTTTATTCCCCTCCGATAATATATAATTTTTTATTTGCTAAATCTTTTTGGGTTTTCTTTTCCCTTTGATTTCCAATATTCCGTGACTTCTTTTTTTATTTGTTCTAAATCTGTAATATCAATAGAATCTATTTTCCAATCATTGTTATCTTTTACAACATTAAGTGTTACAATAATATTATCTTTATTATTCCACAATATTTTATATTTATTCCCTTGCAATTTTTCTATTTTTATATCTTCTATCGGGAATATATCCTGAGCATTTAAAAAAGGGTCGTAATCAATACCTATTATAAAACCTTCTTCTTCGTCAAAAGAATATAAAATATCCAATGTTTCCAACATGTTTTGTGTGCAGTATTTTTTTATTAGTTCTTGTCTTTGCGTTTCATTAATAGAAGGAGATAAATATTGATTGTAAAAATCAAATAACATATTTTGTGCATCATTGTCTTTTGCACAAGAAAACATAATTATTATTGTAAAAAATAAAAAAATATTAATTATTCTTTTTAACATTTTTATATAGATATAGGTTACGGATATTAATGTAAAAACCGTAACCTATATTTGTTTATGTATATAAAATAACTAGAAACATTTTGAATAACCGCAAGATTTACAAACTACACAACCTTCGGCAAACTCTAACATTTCTCCACATTCCGGACACTGAGGACAAGTTCCTTCGGAGTTTCCCGTACCTTTGGACTGATACACTTTTACTTCACTCTTTTTTTCTGCATTTGGTACGGTAGGAATTGCTGTTTTATCATTATTAAATAAGTTTGGCATTTCTCTTTCTGAAATATAAGATTCAAGTGCTTTTGCTATCGCATCAGGGCAAGAAAGTATAGCTCCTCCCTCTGTAAGTGTTGGAGAAGGACATCTTATTCCTTTTAATTGTTCTATTATTCTTGCCGTATCAACTCTGGATCTTAAAGCAAGAGAAATAAGTCTTGCAATCGCTTCCGATTGTGTTGCCGTACAACCACCGGATTTTCCAAGCTGAGTAAATACTTCAAAAACACCTTCTTTATCTTCGTTTATTGTTACATACATTTTTCCGCAACCTGTATGCATTAATAATGTCGAACCCATAACTCTTTTCGGTCTTAATCTTGCTCTCTTTACTTCCGCTTCAGCTGCAGATGTTGTTTTTTCTTCTTTTTTATCTTTATTTGTATTTGCTGATATCAAAACTTGATCTTCTCTTGAACCGTCTCTGTAAACGGTAACACCTTTACAACCCAACTTATAAGATAACATATAAGCTTTACTTACATCTTCTTTTGTTGCATCGTGTGTAAAATTAACTGTTTTTGATACTGCATTATCTACAAACTTTTGAAATGCAGCCTGCATTCTTATATGATCTTCCGGTAAAATATCATGAGCTGTAACAAATACTCTTTTTATTTTTTAAGGAATTTCTTTAATATGTTGTATTGTTCCTTCTTGTGCTATTTTTGTCATTAATTCTTCGGAATAAATACCTGCATCTTTTATTGCTTTTTCAAAGTAAGGATTTATAATAAACATTTCTGCTTTATCTAAACAATTTGCTCTTGTATAAACTAATGCAAACATAGGTTCCACACCGCCGGAAGCATTTGCAATAAGACCTATTGTTCCTGTTGGAGCTATTGTTGTAGTTGTTGCATTTCTTATAGGGTTACCGTCTTTATATATACTTTGTTTGAAATTAGGGAAAGCTCCTCTTTTCAAAGCAATTTCTTCAGAAGCTTTATGAGATTTTTCTTCGATAAAGGACATTACTTTTTCAGCTAACATTACAGCCTCAGGTGAATTGTAAGGCTTTTTTAATTGAAATAACATATCCGCCCACCCCATAACACCTAATCCTATTTTTCTGTTGGATCTTGTTATTTCACCTATTTTAGGTATAGGATAGTTATTCATGTCGATAACGTTATCCAAGAAATGAACGGCGGATTTTACTGTTTGTTCCAATCTTTTCCATTCAATTTTGTCGTTTTTAACAAAATGAGATAAATTGATAGAACCCAAATTACAAGCTTCATAAGGAAGTAGCGGCTGTTCTCCGCAAGGATTTGTAGATTCTATCAATCCTATTTCCGGAGTAGGATTTGTTTCGTTCATTCTATCTATAAAAACTATTCCCGGTTCACCGTTTTTCCATGCTTGAGTTACAATCTTATTAAAAACTTCTCTTGCATGTAATCTGCCCGTAACTTCTTTTGTTCTCGGATTGTATAAATTATAATCTTCGTCATCTTCAACTGCATCCATAAACTCTTTTGTCAATGCGACTGATATATTAAAATTTGTAAGGTTTGTAGTAATATCTTTACAAGTAATGAACTGCATTATATCAGGATGGTCAATTCTAAGCATACCCATATTTGCGCCTCTTCTTGTACCACCTTGCTTAATTGCTTCCGTTGCAGCATTAAATACCTGCATAAATGATACAGGTCCCGAAGAAACTCCGTTTGTAGATCTTACACTGTCATTTGAAGGTCTTAATCTTGAAAATGAAAAACCTGTTCCTCCGCCTGATTTATGTATTAATGCCGTATTTTTTAAAGTTTCAAATATTGAATCCATAGAATCTTCTACAGGCAAAACAAAACATGCGGAAAGTTGTTGTAGTGGTCTCCCGGCATTCATTAATGTAGGAGAATTAGGCAAAAAGTCTAAATTGGACATCATTGTAAAAAATTCTTCTGTTACTTCATCTATATTTGCACTTTTATCATAAATTTTATCTGCTTGTGCAATATTTTCCGCAACTCTGAAAAATAAATCGTTTGGCTCTTCTACAGGATTTCCATCGTTATCTTTTTTTAAATATCTTTTTGATAAAACCTTCATTGCATTTTCGTTAAGATTCGGTTTAATTTTCTCTATTAATTTTTCTCTTAGTGTTGGCATTTTTCCCCCAAAAAAGTTTTCTATTTCTTTTTTCCTTTATTTTTATCATGTTCTTTTTTTAATTTTTTTAGTTCGATCATAAAATCATTTACATCAGCAAAGTTATTATATACAGATGCGAATCTTATATAAGCAACAGTATCAATGTCCAATAGTTTTTGTAAAGTTTTTTGACCTATTACCGAAGAAGGTACTTCCATAATATAGTCGCTTATTTCACTTTCAACTTCAGAAACAATTTTTTCTATAGTTTCGGTAGAAACAGGCCTTTTTACACAGGCTCTTGATATGGCTGCCCAGAGTTTTTTTCTGTCAAAAGGTTCTCGTCTGCTGTCAGACTTAATAACCATAAGAGTAACATCTTCAGGCCTTTCATAGGTTGTATATCTTTTTTTACATTGATTACATTGTCTTCTTCTTCGTATAGCAGAAGTATGTTCTATAGGTCTTGAATCTAATACCGAACCGTCAAAACTGCCGCAAAAAGGACATTTCATAAAAAACCCTCGTTTTATAGTAAAAATTTAACTCTTGGATTTAATACTATATGTTGTGTTTGATTGTAATAATATAACATACATATTGATTTTGTCAAGAAGTTTTTTCTTGACAAATTGATTTTGTTTTTGTATAAACGTTAGCTTTTTTACCAAATAAAAATGCACTCCCTTTTTTTGCGGAAGTGCATTTTTATTTGAAAATATTATTCTCTATGCTGCTCTGAGAAGTGCTTTTATGTTTGCAATACTATTGTCATCAGTTAAGTTACCCATATCTATAATATCTTGTTTTGCATATCCTAATAACAATAATAATAACCCCTCAAGAACCATAGTTCTCTCTTGAGAAGTAAGTTGCAGGTTTTCCTTTAACGAAGCTAAAATATTAATAACAGTATCAATCTTGTCTTCAAATCTTCCGTTTAAAATATTATAAATTTCTTCTATTTTAGGTTTAAATTCTTCACTAAAATTATCAACTGCTAATATTTTTTCTATATCGGATGGTAAATCTTTGTTAAAGCTGATACCTTCATTAATTCTATAATCTAATAAAGTTTGCATAAGTAAGTTTGTGTAATCTTTTTTATCAAAAGAAATGTCGATCGCGTTTAACCTTTTTAATTCTGTTGATTCCAATAAACCTTTAATAAAACCTTTTATCTCATATTTAGAAATGTTTTCATTGAAGTTTGTTTTTAATAACATATTTATTTGTACAATATCAAATTTATCTGTTATATACATAGAATACAGAGTGCTTAAAGTATCTTCATCAATAATGAAATCTCTGTCGATAACAAAATTTCTTCCTTTGTTTATTCCTTTAATATTTTGTCCTTCCGGAGTAGTTTCGAAAATTGATGATATGAACTTCGTTAAAGACATACCTTTGAATGAAAATCCGTTAGCTGTATCTATTGATTCAAGTATAGGTAAATCAAAAGATATCATAGAAACTTTATTGTTCTCAAAAAGATTTGCTAATTTTTGTATTGAAATATTTCCGTTTTTATCTGCGGAAATATTTATTATCATATTTTCTGCTTTTAAATTGGAAAGACCAATAGATACCAGCGGAGAATCATAATCTGCAACTAATTTTATACCTTCATTATTACAAAGTATTAAAAATTCCGTAGGATATATGTCAGAGGGCATTTTTATTGATAAGAAAGAACCTACATTTTGTTCGTTTATGATTTTAGAAAGTTTAGATAAAAGAGATAAAACATTGCTGTTGTTTGCCAATACCCCGTTTTGTGATAAATCCAATTGTAATCCGTCTATACCGCCATTTTCTTTAAATTGCCTGAAATTATCATTAAATTTTAATATCCATTTTTCAAAATCATTTATTGAACGTTCTTTAAGATTAAAACTATAATTAAACATTACTTTTAAACCGTTATCATGTGCAATCTGTAATAGATTTTTTAAAGTTTGCGACTTGTTTTGCAATAATTTATCATCTGCAGATATTATTATGGTTGTTACACCTTGTTCTATAAGTCTATTAATGTCTTGCTGTCCAAAATTATCAATTTGTTCGTCAGACAGATTGGAAGCAACAAGAGACGGTTTGATAAACATATCATCCGTTTTTTTATTTTTATTTTTTAATGCATCAGTAAAAAGATTGAGAGCAGTTTTTCCTACACCTGTTACTGTGAATTTTCCTTGAGATATTTCTTCTATGTCGGAGATTACAATGTTTTTATTTGATGTATTCGGTAAATCCAATATCTTTATCGACATTTTGGATTGATTTGTTATATGATTTAACATTGCAATAAGAGCATCTTGTTCGGATATTTTTTGAGAGTTTAGTAATTGTTCATCCGATAATTTGTCATCGTATCCGTAAACTGTCAAATTACTGTTAGGTGTTTCTATTAAACAAAATGCTAATTGGCCGTTCGGTGTTGAAAGTCTGGAATCTGTTTCTCTTATTAATGAAGTATCTCCTGTTAATATCAAATTAACTTTTATTCCTGATTTGGAAAGAACTTCTGCTTTTTTTATTCTAGCTAAATCGCTTACATCGGCAACTATAGTATATTCCATATTGTCTTTAAATAAAACAGAATATGTTAATCTTTGTAAAGATTCTACAGCATTTATAATAATCCCCTTTAATATTTCTACATTTGTTTGTAACGATTCTGATTTAGGCTCAAGTATTTGTTCTATTTTATTCGTGAGATTTTTTCCTCCGTTTTCCATAACAAAGTCAGCTAATTTCTGAGAAAGGGCTTTATTTCCTTTTGTTTCGTCAAATATTCTTACTATAGGTTCTGTTCCCGACGGTCTTATCAATAGCCATGTTCCGTTTTCAAATATTATTTTTATTCCGTCATTAGTTCTTATTTCTTTTATTTTTAATCCGGCATCTATATCCGTAAATAAATTTTTAATGTCTTCATTGTTTTCATTTTGTTTTAATTTTCCCAAAGTTGCCATTAATTGTTCTTGTCTGCTTTTTGCTTCGGCACTTATTTTTTCGGGAGTATTTAATTTCCCCTCTTTTTCCACTATCTCTCTAAACCTGATTGCAGTTTCCAATCCCTGCGGTTCATAAGATATTTTTGAATATATATCATTTAAAATTTCTCCCGGTTGTTTGTTTTCTCCAACTAAAACAAAAAGTAACATTAAATTTGCTAAGAAACCGCACTTATCATATATCCATTCTGCAACAGATATTCCTCCGGAAGATTCCACTCCTAATAAGAATAAATCTCCGTTATCTTCAGCATTATGTTTTGCTTGAGCGAAAAATTTAAAACCGACATTTACTTCTTTTACTTCAACCGTATTTTTAAATTTATTTAATAATTGCGGATCTAAATTTAATTCTTTTAGTTTGTCGTAACATTGTGATACAAGTTTTTCAGCTAAGTCATCCAAAACATGAGTAGTTGCACAATTTCTCGGGACTATTATTTTCCAATCCTTTTCTTCGCCGGTTTTTTTATCTTTTTTAGTAACAAAATTCTTTAATATTGCATTTTGTTTTTCAATATCACCGTTTGCAGCCATTATTTCAGATAATAAATCATCTAATAAAGTTTTTAATCTGAAATTCAATAATATTGTTCCTATATCATTTGCCGTGATAAAATTACCGTTTTCATCAACAACTGCAAACCTGTCGCCATCAACATCCGTTGATATTCCCAATATATTTTGTCCCTGTGCAGTTTGTTTAACAGCCGGTACTTTTTTCCTTAATTGTTCTGTGTTTGCAAAAGACGGTTCTGGCTTTTGTCCGCCGAAAGTAGGATCAATGCTATCGTTAATCATAACTACATTAAATCCGAAAAATTTTAATATTTCATAATAATATGTTTTTGTCGCACCGTTTTTAGGATCAACAACAACTGTCCATTGTGCCGCTTTTTCTTTAAATTTGCTAAAAGCAGAATCATTATCTATTGCAAACATTTTTCTTATCATCTCTATGAAATCTTTTATGAAGTTGGGTTTTACATCTACATGAGTTATCTTTGGAGAATCTTTTACAACTTTTATAGGATTAATATTAGATGTAAGTTTATCTTGTAAACTTTTTATTTTGTTTTCAATCATTGCAGTAACATCTGTTCCTGCCTGCCCTCCGTCTCCTAATGTTATTTTATAACCGTTATGTTCTTTTGGATTATGACTGGCTGTAATATTTATTGATAATGTAAATCCGTTTGCTCGTGTATAATACGATATTGCAGGACTTGGTATATCATCTCTGCTTATAACAACATTGATATCATTGGCTGCAAGTATTTTTGAAACTATTTCTGCAAATTGTTTTGATAAAAATCTTGAATCTCCGCCTACGAGAATTTTTATATCTTTTGTATTGATATTTTGTTTATTTGCAATTGCAGAGATAACATTTGATATAGCTTGTGTTATTATTATTATATCCAAAAAGTCTACTTCTTCCCCCATAATACCTCTAACTCCTGCTGTTCCGAATTTTATTGGAGCTGTTTTTGAATATACTTCTTGAGGAATATTTCCATTTCTTAATGTTAAATATTGATAAAGTAATTTTTCTATATAGTCTTCTTTAAAACCGGCATTTAACATAAGTTCTATAGCTGTTTTTAATTCAATAACATTTTTTGAATTCGTTAACTCTGAAATTAACTTTTGTAAATTTGTTTGAGGCTCTTGTTGTATTTTTTGTTTTTCTTTATCAAATTCGATTGTCTTTTCTTCAGGACTTTCAGACAGATTTTCGATCTTTGCCGTGTTAGATTTTTTTATTGCCTCTAAAATAATATCCTTATTCTTTTTCCCTTCTCTGTTTCTTGTGTCACTTATTGCAATATAATTATAATAACCGCCTCTTATTTCTCCTCTTTCTCTTGCTTTAATTATTGCAAGAATAGCCTCTTCTATTGCTTTATCTTCATCAACAGCAATAACATATTGATAAGGTTCCAATCCTTCTCTGTCATTAAAATTAGGTATAATTACACGATAAACCGTTTCTCCTAATTTTAATTGTCTGCTTTGTTGTTTTGGTGTTACATTATCATTTAATACGGGAGCATTATTAGGCTTTATTTTTTTTACTATTTCTTCTATTTTTTTCTCTTTATATCTTTGAGATAATATATCTGCTATTTTATCAATGTTTTCCTGTGAAATCGTTAAACCTTCAAATATTCCATCGGTTAAATAACCGTCTTTTGTTGCCATGCAGATTTGATAAACTAATTCAAATATAGCTTGTCTTGGTGATCTGGCATATACGGTTTGAAATGTTGCTAAATCGGGAGAATCATTTAGTCCGGGTATTACAATATTAAATTTGTATTCTCCGGATTTCGGTTGTCTCATTGTAAATGTTTTATTTGTGGTTCTTGAAAGAATTGTTTGTTCTTTTTCAGTTATTTTTTTTGTTTCTTCTTTTTCACTTTTTTCTTCTGCTTCTTCTTCTACTTCTATTATATTTTTATTTATATTGGAGTACTTTTCTTTTAAATTTTGCCTTATTAAGTACATTGTTAAATTGATTAATTGTCTTTTATCTAATTTATATTTGTCCAGAATTTCTTCCGCCATTCTTCTGACAGCATTATTTAAAGCTTTTTCTTTTGTTGGTGCTGTTGTAAAAAAATTATCTCCTGTTTTATATTCTATTAACATTCCGTTTAATTTAAAAAAAACCGTAAATTTAATTTGATAAGTATGTTGTTGATTTTTTGTTAATAGAAGATCAGAATTTTTTGTTAATTTGTAAATATTAACATTATATTTTTTATGCTTTTGTACTCCTGTAATTTTTGCTGCTAATTGTGCTATAAAATGTATTCTTGAAAAACCGAAAACAATTTTATAAGTATTATCCATTGCGTCTATTATTGATGTTATTGCAACATTTAATTGTTCATGTATTTGTATAGCTTTATCTTCATCTTCACCTTGATAATGTTCTTTTAAGAATTTTTCTCTGGCAGATTCTTGTTTATCAAATATTTTTCCTAAAATTTCTTCGGTAAATATATTATTAAAATCTTTTTGTTCCAATACAGCAACTAAAGATTCTCTTAAAGTTATCCATCCTAATCTTGTTAGAGTTTTATACCATATTTGATTCTTAATACTGTTTTTAGTTAATTCTTGATTAGGAACTTCTGCTTTTACTTTTTCTTCCAGAACTTTTCTTAAATTTAAATCCGTTATTTTTGTTAAATTATCTTTTAATCTCTTTTCCAAATCTTGAGTAGGTGTTATACTCAGATTTTCTTTATCAGCTCTGGAGTTTTCTCTTTTTAATTGTTTTATTCTTTGTATATCTGTAATAATATCTGCTGCCAATACTGCCTGTTCTTTGGATAATATTTTTACAGAAATTTCTTGTTCCTGCTGAATTTCTTTTAGAGAATAAATTTCTCCGGATACATATTCAATTTCAACATCTTTACCTACAGGTCTTACTTCTTTTATTTCACCTTTATTTAATAAAGATATTACTTCGGATATTGGTCTGTTAGCAAAAGTTGTATTTGTTATATCATATTGTTCATTAAAAATATTTTCATATAAAATTTCAGCTTTTTTTGTTTCTTCACTTATATTTGGAGTTATAACTATATAATTTGCGTTTTCATCTTCCAATAATTTATTAAAATCATAAGTGTGAAAGCCGCCGGTTATAACAACATGAATTTTTTTGCCGTTAGTAAGTTGTTCTACTATTTTATTTTCATGATTTATTAAGGCGTTTTTTATTCTTAAACCGTTATTTTGTTTGTCAATGTTTTTGCCTAACAACTTTTTTATAGATATTCTGTTTCTTTCCAAATTGTTTTTATAAAAAGTATCAACTAAATCAAAATATTCCGTTAAATCTATTAAATTATCAATGTCTATATATTTTTTCCATAACAATTTGAATTCATCTTTATTTTGTGAAAAATCCACATACTCTTTGGCAGTCATTTTGTTTGTTAAATAATGAGATAAACTTTCTATGTTATATTGTAAGAATAATATTTCTTTTTCAGTTTGTGTTGTAGCAAGTTTGTTTTGTAATTCTTGAACAAAAGCTTTTTCCTCATTTGCCAAATCAATTGTATTAATATTTTGATTTTGTTTTAAGTATTCAAAAAAAAGTTTTGTGTTCTTATATCTTTTGTTTGATAAAATATTAAAT
>JAFXOB010000251.1 GCA_017529005.1 Elusimicrobiota bacterium | reverse complement strand
GTGCATCTCTTGAAGAATTGATAGAAAATGCCGTAAAAAAAGTGGATAATCTTTTGGATAATGCTTCAAGCGGTCTTAATAAAGAATTCTTTAAAAACCTTTATGATACGGTAGAAAATCTTAAAAAAGTAAGTAAAACTATAGCAGATAAAGAAAAACAAATATCTCAAGTTATAGATAACTTTAAAAACTTTTCTTCCGATTTGTATGGTATAACTCAACAAAACAAACAAGATATTAGAGATATTGTCCTTGAACTCAAACAAGTGTCCGGTAAAATAGATGAAATAGTGACAAAGATAAACGAAGGTGACGGAACTATAGCAAAATTAATAAATGACGAACAAATGGCAGATGAACTCAAAGAAACTGTTAGTGATATCAAAGTTACTGTTGAACAAATACAATCCTTCGTATCAAAAACTAAAAAACTTGAAATTGATTGGGAATATATGGGGAGATTCGATACAAGAAATGAAAAATATCGTAACGATTTCGGTATCAGATTCAGGCCTACCGACCATAAATTCTATTATCTTGGTATAAGTAATATTGGTAATTATACAAATGAAGATGACGAGTTTGAAAGAAATAACATGAACAAGATTGATGCCCTTATAGGTTTCAGATCAGAAAATCTCGAAGCTTACGGCGGTGTTATGAGAAGTAAAGGCGGTGTGGGCGTGGGATGGTCTCCGTTCGATAAAATATATGGTCCAATGAGAAGATTATATATTAATGCCGAGGCAATATTTAGAACGGAAACTGCTAAAAAAGATGATCCGGATAAAGATAAGCCGAATGTTATTCTCGGTGCAAGACTCGGTATTTTCAAATGGTTATACGTCGGTGTTCAAGTTGAAGACACACTTACAAAAACAAATGTTATGCCATACATTAAACTTAAAGTTACGGATGACGATCTTGCAAGTATGTTCGGTGTAGCAGGAATTGCAGCTACAAGTTCAAAATAAAAATTATGAAATCTAAAAAAGTTAAAACAGTATTTGTATGTCAAAGTTGCGGTTATGAATCACCAAAGTGGTTAGGGAAATGTCCCGGGTGTTCAAAATGGAACACTTTTGTTGAAGAAAAACAAGAACCTATTTTATCTTCTAACCAAACAACAAGACAATTGACAGGCTTTTCTTCGGGCACATTTCCTTTGAACGATGTTACCGTTAAAAGTTTTGAAAGAATAAAAACTGGAATTAAAGAATTTGATCATATGATAGGCGGCGGAATAGTTCCCGGCTCTCTTACTTTACTTGGCGGTGCACCCGGTATCGGAAAATCAACATTGATGTTACAAATTTCAGGAGCTCTTTCAAAAACAGGAACAGTATTATATATATCGGGAGAAGAATCTCTTTCACAAGTAAAATCAAGAGCTGAAAGATTAAATATTTCAAAAGACAATATTTTCCTTGCTTCTGAAACTAATCTTGAAAATATTGTTTCCGCGGTAAATAAAATTCAACCTAAATATTTGGTTATAGATTCAATACAAACAACATATCATCCCGAATTCAATTCTGCACCGGGTTCTGTAGGACAGGTTAGAGAATGTTCCGCAGAATTGTTAAGAATAGCAAAATCACAACATATAACGGTTTTTATATTGGGACATGTAACAAAAGATGGTGATTTGGCAGGCCCCAGAATTTTGGAACACATTGTTGATACTGTTTTATATTTTGAAAATGAAAAGCAACAAATATACAGAATTTTAAGAGCATACAAAAACAGATTCGGACCGACAAGCGAAATCGGAATTTTTGAAATGAAAGCAAACGGATTATGTGAAGTAACAAATCCGTCACTGATTTTTTTAAGCGAAAATTCAAATACTGTTGCAGGAAATGTTGTAACATCATCAATCGAGGGAACAAGACCTTTGCTTATAGAAATTCAATCTCTTGTTGCAAGAACAAACTTCGGTTTGCCCAGACGAATGGTTTCAGGATATGATTTAAACAGGGTAATAATAATTATTGCCGTTCTTGAAAAAAGAATCGGTATTCCTCTTGATAACCAAGATGTGTTTATAAATGTTGTAGGCGGTATAAAGATAAAAGAAACAGCATCTGATTTGGCTATAGCTTGTGCAATAGCTTCTGCAAATAACGGAGTTGTTTGTCCGGATAAAACAATTATTTTCGGAGAAGTAGGTCTTGCAGGAGAAGTAAGAGCTGTTTCACAAATACGAGAAAGATTAACCGAAGCTGAAAAATTAGGTTTTAAAAAAGCTATAATACCTAAAAGCAATTTAAAAAGTTTAAATTACAAAGGAAATATTGAAATTATCGGTGTAACAAATGTTCACAGTGCAATACAAGCAATAAGATAATTTTTAGGAGATATGAAATGATAAGATTTTCAACGGCAGGCGAATCACACGGACAAGGAATAATGGCAATACTGGAAGGTATTCCTGCAGGACTTAATATAAACACTGAAGATATAGATGTAGATCTTGCAAGAAGACAAAAAGGGTATGGCAGAGGACAGAGAATGAACATAGAAACAGACCAAGTTCATATCTTGTCCGGAGTGAGATATGCAAAATCTATAGGTTCTCCAATAACTTTATTTATTTTCAACAAAGACTGGCAAAATTGGCAGTCGGTAATGTCTCCCACAAGTGTAGATATTGACGGAAAACATTTGAAAAAGCCAAGACCGGGGCATGCAGATTTAGCAGGTCTTATGAAATATGGTGTTGATGATTTTAGAAATATTTTAGAAAGAGCTTCTGCAAGAGAAACCGCAGCAAGAGTTGCGGTAGGTGCCGTTTGCAGAGAATTATTAAAAGAATTCGGTATAAATATCTATTCTTATGTCGAAACAATAGGAAAGGTTTCCGCGAAATTATCCGGTATAGAAAAATCACAAATTCAACATTTGGCAGAAATGTCTTTTGTAAGATGTCCCGATAAAACAGCTTCAAAAAAAATGATTCAAGCAATAAGACAAGCAAATTCCAAAGGTGACACTTTAGGCGGTAAATTTAAAGTTGTAGCAGAAAATGTACCTATAGGATTAGGAAGTCATACTCAATGGGACTTAAAACTTGACGGCAGACTTGCACAAAGTCTAATGTCTATTCAAGCAATTAAAGCAGTTGAAATAGGTATGGGAACAAAATTTGCAAACGTTTTAGGTTCTGCTGCTCACGACGAACTTTTCTATTCAAACAGAAAAGGATTTTACAGAAACACCAACAGAGCAGGCGGAACGGAAGGTGGAATGAGTAACGGAGAAAACATAGAAATAACTTGTACAATGAAACCTATACCATCATTATCTAAACCGTTAAAATCAGTAAACATAGATACAAAAAAAGTAGAAAAAGCAGAAGCGGTAAGAAGTGATGTTTGTGCTGTTCCTGCTGCAGGTATTGTAGGAGAAGCCGCAGTAGCCTTTGAACTTGCTAAAGCAATGGTTGAAAAATTTGGCGGAGACTGTTTGGAGGATATGAAAAACAATTATAAATCTTATATCTCAAGGATACACATAATATAATGAAAAATATAGTTTTAACAGGTTTTATGGGAACGGGTAAAACAACCGTAGGACAATTGTTAGCAGAAGAGTTGCACAGACAGTTTTTTGACACGGATCAAATAATAGAAGAAAGATTAGATGCAAAAATAAGTGAAATTTTTAAGAAAATCGGCGAACCGAAATTTAGAGAATTCGAGACAGAAACTATTGCTTTAATATCAAATCTGGAGGATAGTGTTATATCTTGCGGCGGCGGTGCCGTAATTAATCCTGTTAATGTTAAAAATTTAAATAAAAACGGAATAATAATAAATTTATATGCATCACCGGAACATATTTTCAAAAGATTGTATGAATACGATACACGGCCTTTAATTAAACAAATGACAAGTCCTTTTGAAGGTATAAAAAAATTATTGGCTCAGAGACAAAAAGCTTATCAACAATGTGCTTTTGCAGTAAATACGGATGGCATATCTCCGGAACAAGTTGTTGAAAAAATATTAGAACATAAACTTGTAAAGGATATTCTAAAATGAAAAATATAGTTACACCTTTTTTTATTACTTTATTACTTTTATTATCTGTTTTTTCTTTTGCGGAAAACATTGATACCAGCAAACAAAAAGAAGAAACGCCTATAAAAATTATAGACAGAGAGTATTATCAAGTTCAAACAAAACAATACAATAAAGATTATCCTATAATTTTATATGTTGTTTTTAAAGAATCCACCCCACTTCTTGATGAAATAAAGAAGATATTAAAGACAGAAATTCTAACCATGACAAAAACAAAAAAAATAGAGGATGATATTATTGCATCTGCTTGGTTTGACGATCAGGTTTCCGATAATTTAGAAAAAATAGAACTGGCAAAAAAATATGGTGCTTTTGTTAGAATTTATGATAAAAAAGAAAAAAAAGCTGTCGGAATAGTTCCGTTTAATGAATATTTAAAATATTTAAAAAAGAAAAAAGAAGAAGATAAAAAGAAAGATAAAGCAAACAAAATATAAATATTATATTTTTTACATCTTAAATCTTTGAAAATCCAAATTATTGTTTTTACAAATATTACCACATTTTGTATTTTGATAAATTAAAATTTGATTTCTTAAATCTATTGATTTTTGACAATTCCATATATTTTCCAAAGAATCTTTTTCCATTTTTCCTATTTCAGAACATAAATCTGTAAACCTTATAGTACTGCAATCTATCATCATAGATTTCCAAGGTTGTAAACAAAATTGTTTTAAATTAATTTTATTTTCTATGGAATAAACATTACTAAACGGAATCAAAAATACGACATTTATATTTAGATTATTAAATTCTTTTTCCAATATTTTTCTGTATTTAATATTAAAATTATCTATTATTTT
Source organism: Elusimicrobiota bacterium (assembly GCA_017529005.1). Classification (GTDB taxonomy): domain Bacteria; phylum Elusimicrobiota; class Endomicrobiia; order Endomicrobiales; family Endomicrobiaceae; genus Ruminimicrobiellum. Next base: position 830 of record JAFXOB010000251.1, on the reverse strand, counting down.
CATATTATTTATTTCATGCATATCTAATGTAAAATAAATTTGCTTAACATTGTATTTTTTACAAAAATCAATATAATTTATAAAATTTTCTTCCATATTCCACTCTGAAACAACAACATTTATATACAATCGAATGTTTTTTTTATCTCTAATCAAACTGTTAAGTAACTCAATATTATTTATTAAATTTTCAAACTTAGCTCCAACTCTAATTTTCTCATATGTGCTTTTTGTTAAAGAATCTATAGACAAATTTAATTCTAAATCATAACTTTCTAAAAGTTTTTTTATGTTGTTTTTATTCAATAACAATCCATTTGTAGCAATATTCTGTTTAACCCTATATAAATTTGAAATATCAAATAATTCAAAAAATCTATTATATAAAAAAACTTCACCGCCAAGCCATACAATTCTCTGCAAATACGGTATTAGTCGTTTTATTTCATTAAAATAAGATTCACTAAGTATAAAATCATATTTTAATTTTACAGTTTTGCACATTCTACATTTTAAAATACATTTGTTTGTTAATGTAACGGTTAAATATCTCGGTTTTGATTTTAAAATAACTTTTTTATTACCTATTTCATATTCATTTAATAAAATATTTTTTTCTTTTAAATATTCATTATCACAAGTATGATTATCTAATAATTCCATTGCTTTAATTATTTCTTTTTTTACTGCTTCAAATTTATTATTTGCAACTTTTTTAGTTATATTATTAATATATATTTTTAATATATTATTTAAATTATTATTTTCTTTATTGTATTTTAATAAAAACTTTATAGCTAAATAATCTTGTTTGTTTGTTAAAAACAAAT
>JAFXOB010000250.1 GCA_017529005.1 Elusimicrobiota bacterium | reverse complement strand
TGCAATTTGGATGATAGAACTTAAAGACGGAACTCATATCGGTGAATTATGTTTTAAAGGTCTTAATTCAACAGGTATTGTAGAAATCGGTTATGGTATTATTGAAAAATATCAAGAGCATGGTTATGCGACAGAAGCGGTTAAAGCAATTTCAAATTGGGCTTTTCAAGAACCGAAAGTTACTGCTATAGAAGCAGAAACCGATAACAATAATATAGCTTCAAAAAAAGTTTTAGAAAAGTGCGGTTTTGTTTTTACCGGACAAACAGGTAAAGAAGGACCTCGTTATAAATTAACAAGATAATAAACCGGTCGGAGAATAAAGTGTCTTCAAGCAAACAATATTTAGAGTTTATTTTAGAACAACTTTCCAATTTAGAAGATGTTACCTATAGAGCAATGATGGGTGAATATATAATTTATTATAAAAGAAAAATTATCGGTGGAATTTACGATGACAGGTTTCTTGTAAAACCTACAAAATCTGCTGTGACTATGATGCCGAATGCAAGTATGGAACCGCCGTATAAAGGTGCCAAAGAAATGTTACTTGTCGATGAATTAGATAACAAAAATTTTATTGTAAAATTGTTTAATGCAATGTATGATGAATTACCGTTACAAAAAAAGAAAAAATAATAAAAGGAACAACTATGGATAACAATATAATAATTCGTTTAGAGAAAAAAGAAGAATATAGAGAAGTAGAAAATTTAGTTAGAGAAAGTTTTTGGAATGTATATCGTCCGGGATGTTTGGAACATTATGTTCTTAACCAATTAAGAAACGATAAAGATTTTGTTAAAGAACTTGATTTCGTTATGGAAAAAGATGGTAAGTTAATAGGTCAAAATATGTTCATGAGAGCAGTTATTAAAGCAGATACCGGTAAAGATATTCCAATTATGACTATGGGACCAATTTGTATTATTAATGAACTAAAAAGAAAAGGTTACGGAAAAACATTACTCGATTATTCTCTTGATAAAGCAAAAACTTTTGGTTGCGGTGCACTTTGTTTTGAAGGTAACATAGATTTTTATGGTAAAAGCGGTTTTACTTTTGCAAGTAAATTCGGAATAAGATATCATGGTTTACCGGAAGGTGCAGATGCTTCTTTCTTTTTATGTAAAGAGTTGATACCGGGTTATCTTACCGGTATTACCGGAGAATATGCTACACCAAAGGGCTATTTTGTTGACGAAAAAAAAGCAGAAGAATTTGATAAACTGTTCCCGTATAAAGAAAAATTAAAACTTCCGGGACAGATTTTTTAAAATAAAAAATCGGATTATATATGAACAAAGCACAAGAAGAAAGATTAAATTATTTAATAGAAAAATTTAAAGAGGAATCTTTGGAATACAAAGATATCTCAATACCTACAAATATTAAAGATAAAAAAGTATTATTAAGATCTTTAATGAATGTAAGACCGCCTAAAGAAACTTCTGCCGAAATATTAAAAGTTCAAGATGAGTATCTTACCGAAAGAAACAAAGAAAAAGGTATAGTTTATTTAAGAAATATTAAAACTGTTAAAGAAACCATTAACAGCAAACATCCGTATTCTGATAAAATTTCCATTTGGCAAGGTGATATAACAAAACTTTCCTGCGATGCAATAGTAAATGCTGCTAACAGCAGAATGCTCGGCTGTTTTGTTCCGATGCATATTTGTATAGATAACTGTATTCACACTTTTGCAGGTGTTCAGTTAAGAAATGAGTGCAACAAAATAATGAATAAGTTTAGAGAGAAATATGGTCCTTATTATGAACAACCGACGGCTGTTCCGATAATTACAAACGGTTATAATCTTCCTGCAAAAAAAATTATACATATTACAGGACCTATTGTTAGATATAAACTAACAAAAACTCTTGAAATAGATTTAGAAAATTGTTATAAAAATATATTAGAGATGTGTTTAGAAAACAATTTAAGTTCTGTAGCATTTTGTTGCATATCTACCGGCGTATTTCGTTTTCCTAACGAAAGAGCTGCAGAAATTGCCGTTGAAACCGTTACAACTTGGTTAGAACAAAAGGAAAACAAAATAGATAGAATAATATTTAATGTCTTTAAACAAGAGGACAAATATTGTTATGAAAAAATCTTACAATAAAACAAATAACGGCTATCTTTATGCAGTACAGAAAGGAATAGAATCGGATTTTTTCGACCAAATACTCTCTTCAGGAAAAGATTTACCAAGAAAAGAAAAAATACAATATTTAAAAGAAGAAATTTCTTCGGCAGATGCTATTTTAATAGGTGCAGGTTCAGGCCTTTCTGCTTCCGCGGGATTTACATACAGTGGTGAAAGATTTACAAAATATTTTTTTGACTTTGCACAGAAATACGGAATTAAAGATATTTATTCCGGCGGATTTTATAATTTCAAAGATAAAGAAACTTTTTGGGCATGGTGGGCAAGACACATTTATTATAATCGATATGTTGATCCTCCTAAACCTGTATATAAAGATCTTCTTGAATTGATAAAAGATAAAATCTATTTTGTTGTAACTACAAATGTTGATCATTTATTTCAGAAATCCGGATTTGATAAAAACAGACTTTTTTATACTCAAGGAGATTATGGCTTATTTCAAAGTATCAATCCGGAAATTAAAAAAACTTTCGATAATGAAAAAACAGTTATGGAAATGATGGCTGCACAAGGTTTTGTTAAAGATGAAAACGGAATATATCAAGTTCCTCAAGACAAAAATATTTTAATGCAGATACCGTCGGAACTTATACCTAAATGTCCTGAAGATAACAGTGATGTCGTTATGAATCTTCGTTTTGATAATTCTTTTGTTGAAGATGAAGGTTGGCATAAAGCATCAAAAAATTATTATGATTTCCTTATAAAAAATCAACATTCCCATATTTTGTATTTAGAGCTTGGTGTTGGAATGTTTACTCCGGTTGTAATAAAAATGCCTTTTTGGCAAATGACATACGAGAATAAAAATGCAAGATATATCCACATAAATATAAAAGAATTTTTTTGCCCTGAAGCAATAAAAGGAAGAACTGTTTATATTGATGGTGATGTAGGAGAAGTTTTGAAAGAACTTTTTTAATATATAATAAACTACAAAAACATAATATATTCAAACAATGAGATTCAGAACAACAATAAACTCTAAAAACTAAAAATCACAAAACAAATTTAAGGAGTATTGTATGAACGAAATAATAAAAGCAATGATAGAAAGAAGAAGTATAAGAAAGTTTAAGTCCGATATGGTTTCAAAAGAAGATATAAACAAAATAATTGAAACAGGTCTTTATGCGGCAAACGGTATGGGAAGACAAGCGGTTATCACTATTGCTGTTACAAACAAAGAATTAAGAGATAAAATTTCAAAAGATAACTGTAAAATCGGCGGTTGGGATGAAGGGTTTGATCCTTTTTACGGAGCACCTGTAATTTTAATTGTTCTTGCCGAAAAAGATTGGCGAAACAGAGTTTATGACGGAAGTCTTGTCATAGGCAATATGATGCTTGCCGCTCATTCTTTAGGTTTGGGAAGTATTTGGATCCATAGAGCAAAAGAAGAGTTTGAAACGGAAGAATATAAAAAGTTGTTAAAAGATATAGGTGTTGAAGGTGAATGGGAAGGTATCGGACACTGTGCAATAGGTTACATTGACGGAGATATTCCGAAACCTGCACCAAGAAAAGAGAAGAGAGTTTATTTTGTAGAATAATAAAACAATGTAAAATGCAGAATGTACAATGTATAATTAACGATAAAAAAAGACCGGAAGATGTTAATTCCGGTCTTTTTTATTTTCTATAAATTCCGTATCAATCACGGACAATCTTTTTGAATTACAACTTACAAATATTACTCTGCAGTTGTAAGTATTATTTCTACTCTTCTGTTCTTTGCTCTTCCTTCTTTCGTAGCATTTGATGCTATAGGTTCTTTTTCCCCTTTACCGATTACGGAAATATCGTTTGGCACTCTATAATCTTTCTTTAAAGAGGTTGCCATTGCGGCAGCTCTTTCTTCCGATATTCTCTGGTTAACATCTTCAGGACCTACACTATCAGTATGACCTTCTATCAAAAGATCTGCATCAGGATAATTTTCCAATTCTTTTGCTACTTTTTTTAAGCTCTCTTTACCATTATTATTTAATTCGGAAGTTCCAAACTTAAATGTAGGTTTTCCTTCCATTCTTATACTTTTTATTGTTTTCTCTTTCATTTTTTGTGCTTCTTGCTCACTTACAATCTTAGTTTCATAATTTTGTATCTTTTCTTGTAATTCTCTTTCTTTTGCCTTAGCATCTCTTAACTCTTGTTCTTCTTTTTCTTTAGCAGCTTGCAATTCTCTTTCTTTTGCTTTCAATGCATTTTCTTTTTCTTGTAACTCTCTTCTTAATTTTTCTTCTGCAGCTTTTCTTAATGCTTCTGAATCATCTTTCTTTTCACCTTTTTTTGAGCAACCGAATTTATACATCAATCCTACATTTCCATAATAATTTGTTGATTTCTCTGCAAAACTTGCAAGTCCGTTTGCAAATAATGTCCAATCTTCCGATAATACAAAATCAGCTCCAACGCCTCCGCCATAAGAGAATTTATCCAATTCCGCACTTCTTATTCTCATCTTCGTCTGATCTTGATAATCTAACAATGAAGCTTCTATTGCCGAATAATCATCCGTTAACAATCTTCTTATACCTGCCTTTGCATACCAGCCTAATCTCTTTATTCTTCCGTTTATTCCGATACCTAATCTTGCTTGTGCATTAAATGCTTCATAATTTTCAATTTTTAAATTCAATGATTCTGCACCGGTTTCTTTATAACTTTCATTATTTATATAGCTTCCTGTTATTCCTACAAACGGTTTTAAGTACATTTGGTGTCTTGCTTGAGTTCCTGTCAATCCTATCTTATAACCGGCTTCTAAATCTAATGCTGCACTGTATCCGCTATGCTCACTGTTTGCCATTCTGTTCATAAATCCGATTGTTCTGTCTGTAGTGTATTGTTCATATCCGCCTAATAACATACCTTTTAATAACCAATTTTCATTTTCGTATCCGCTGTACAAACCGAAATTAATATCATTCATTGTTGTTTTATCTTTTCTTTGTTTTAATTCACTTGTTCCATATCCGGCCATCAATCCTAAATTCCATTTATTTGTCGTTACTTTACCGTTTACTTTATATCCTTTTGTCGCTTTTTCTTTACCGTTTATACTATATTCGTTTGAAGATTCCTCACCAACTTCCCAATGATTTGAAGAAATAATATCAAATCCTACCAAGAAACCATTTACATTTGTCTCAAATTTAGGTGAATTTTCATTTTCATTTACCTGATATGTATTGTAATAATATTCTGCCCATATTCTATCGTTTACACATGTATGCTGCGGACAATCTCTTCTATCTTTTAACTTGTCATAAACATGTTCTATCTTTGCATTTGTAAATGTTAACATTGTTGAATTTGCATGTATTACACCTGCAATATCATTCAATGCTGCTTTTAATGCAGGTATATTTGTTTCACCTGTTTCAGGATCTTCATAATAGTAGAAATGTTCTAATACATCCAACGGTAATGTTATGTCTCCGCCATTTCCCGTTGATACTGCATCTATTGCATTTGCAGCTTCCTGCTCATTTTGACTCTTATCAAAATCTGCAATTCCGTATTCACTTGCTTTTCTTTGTAATTCTACTTTTAATGTATTATCTTCTACATATATTCTCGTTGATATTCTCGTATCATATCCTGCTCTTAAACCTTCTGCATCATTATCATTAAACTCTATATTTTCATCTTTATACTCATATTCGTCCAATGTTCCCGAATTTATTAAATCTATAGTTTCTTTTACATAATATTTTCCTTCTAAGTTATTCAATGTTATAGTTGCGTCTTCACCTATTGTTGTCTTTTTGGTTACAGTTGTATTATCGTTATAATGGCCGCCGTCTGTCTCACTGATTTGTCCGAACTCTACATCATAGTTTCCGTTATCTTCAAATATTAAGTTTCCGTTTACTTTAAATGTTGTTGTTGAATTTCCAGGTGCTAATGATGCATTTTTACCAATTATCAAATCTCCCGTCGTTATATCACCATATCCTTTTAATGTTGAATCTGTCAATTTCATTGTATTTGTAACTTCAAATGCACTTCCGCTTCCGCCCATTGATGCATCATTATTTATTACAAATGTTCCGTTTGTAATATTTGCATTTATAGCTTTGAAGTTATTTGTTACAATCATTGTTGCACCACCTGTCTTTTCAAAGGTGCCTATGAATTTTTCTGTATCAAATTCATTCAATGTTACTTCATCATCTTCATCGTAGAATTCAACTGTTGAATCTTCAGTTGAAGTACCTGAAACTTTTCCATTAATATTTGCGGTTGTTCCTCTTATTCCACCTTCATTTATTATTGTGTCTCCTGCATAAGAGTTGGATTCCATTTGTAAATCTAATATTCCACTGCCGGTCTTTACTAAATTTTCATTTCCTAATATTTCTCCATCCAAAGTTGTATCTGCTCCGGTTACTTCTATGTTAACATCGTTATGATCTGTTCCAATTATCTCGTTCCCTAACGTTACTTCACTATTTCCATTTATTATCAACTTACCGCCATCCATATATATTGTATTTTCACTGATATTATCTGCCGAACCTATTTCTATTGCACCATCTGTAATTGTTGTTGTTCCGGTATAATCGTTGTCTCCGCTCAATGTTACTGTTCCTTCTCCTTCTTTTACTATATTACCTTTTCCTGTTATTGTTGTTGCAATCTCTGCTGCTTGCTCATCCTTCAAATTCAATATAGTTTCTTCACCGGTTATTGTTATGCTGTCACTTATATCCAAATCTTTTGCATCAGTTATTAATTTTGAACCATCTGCTACTGTTATTTTTTCGGCTGTTATTGAGCTTGTTCTTACATTTTCAAAGTCGCCACCGGTTATTTCTATTTCTTTCTGTGTTATATTTGCTTGGTTCGTTAAATCGTCTTCTACTATTACTTTTCCTTCTGCTCCCTCACTCATTATTATTTCGTTTGTGTTTGTTCCACCGGTGAATGTTAATGTTCCGTCATTTCCTATTCCGTCTGTTGTTGTTATATCGTTTGCACTTGTCGTAAATTCACTACCTTCCGTTACTTCTATAGAAGTTTGACTTATTGCTGTTCCGGTTGAATTTATTACTTTACCGTCTATCGTTAAATCTCCGCTTCCGGTTATCTCGTTCTTGTTCGTTCCTTCTCCTGTGTATGTCATTGCTCCTTCATTTCCTATTCCGTCTGTAGCTACTACATTATTTACATCCGTTATCAAACTTCCTTCTGTTGTTATCGTTACAGTACTTTGTTTGATATTTCCTTTTTCA
>JAFXOB010000249.1 GCA_017529005.1 Elusimicrobiota bacterium | reverse complement strand
CTCATTTAAAGCCTGTTACGACAGAAGAAGTTATTTCTATAAGAAAAACTCTTTTAGGGGAAAATTCTTATATTAACGGAATATTGGCTAAATTAGCACCGTATCTATAAGAAGATAAGAATAATAGAAGATTATAAAATTGGCAACAGCAACGGCAACAACAAACGACAAAACGGCGATGGATTATTTCACTTTATTTTCAATGACAGGCAGAAAGAAAATTTATAATAGGAAGTAAAAAAAATGAATGAATATTTAAAGACTTATTTTTTCGATATTCTTTTTAAAAAGTTTTTTGATTTCACAGGAAAGGCGACAAGAAAAGAATTTTGGTTCTTTACATTAAATATATTAATTGTTATTGCTGCGATATATGCTATTGTTTATTTTGATGGTCCTAATATCGGTCCCGTAATATTCGAAAGAACGTTAAATGCTTATCCCAGTTATGATACCATAATATTTTTGAGAATAATTCTTGCTTTAATATTTATCTTTCCTATTATATTTTTATTACCATTTATAAATTTATTAGCCAGAAGATTACATGATATAGGTGTGACTGCCAAATATTTATTTGTCGCTGTTTTATTAATACGTTATGCATGGATTTTGCTCTTTATTATCGTTATTATAGGCTGTATTCCAGGAAAAAAAGAAGGGAATAAATACGATAATCAAGATATAAAAAATAATATTATTAAAAAAATTTTTGTAAATGGCACAATTCTTACTTTAATACTATTATTCCTAATTTTTATTCCAAAAGTACTTATTAAAAATACAAAACAAGCAAAGGTAGAAGGTAATCTTATAATTAATAAAATAGCTCAATCCGAACTTAAATATTTTTCGGAAAACAAATATTTCTTATCTGTAGATAAAGCTAGTAGCGATGACATTCTTGATATAAATATGCAAGATTATAAATATTTTGATACTTTTAGTTGTACTATAAACCAAGAAAATTTTGATAATAAAAGTGTTGAAATAAAAGTTTGGCCAAAAATCGATGATAGCCAAAAGAAAAAATTTAAAGATAGTTATTATTCAAGTTATATTTGTGCAACACAATATCAAGATGGGAATTTAACGGAAATGTTGTTAAAACTTGAGAAAAAACAGTAGGTTAATGTCGTCATTGTAGTTAAACCATAAGCTGTAAGCTAAAAATGACCAAATATATAGAAATAAATTCTAAAACCGCTTGTAACAGAATTAACAGTAATTTTTTACCTTTTAATTGGGATTTGAATATTTACAGAGGATGCGAACATAAATGCCAATACTGTTTTGCTTTATATTCTCATAAATATATAAACTCAACTGAATTTTTTGATGAAATCTATGTTAAAAAAAATATTGTTGAATGTTTTGAAAAACAAATATCTTCAAGAAGATGGAAACAAACCACTGTTAATATAGGTGGCGTTACAGATAGTTACCAACCTGCAGAAAAAGAATATAAATTAATGCCTGAAATTTTGAAATTATGCATAAAGTATAAAGTGCCGATAAGTTTATCTACAAAATCTAAACTTATATTAAGAGACTTTGATTTGTTTGCAGAACTTGCTACGCTTGTGCCGGTAGATATAGCTTGTACAATTACGACATTAAACGAGAACGTTAGAAAGCTTATAGAGCCCAATGGTGCAACCTCGCAAGAACGATTTAATAATTTAAAAGAGTTTTCAAAAACAAATGTTAACACCGGAATTTTTATTATGCCTATAATTCCTGAACTTACCGACTCTTACGATAATTTAAATATGTTATATAAAACAGCAAAAGAAAACAATGTAAATTATGCAGTTACAACTATTTTAAATTTAAGGGGAGAAACAAAAATATCTTTTCTTAAATTTGTAAAAGATAAACTTCCTCATTTATATAATAAAATAACATCTCATTATAAAGGTAATTATGTTAATTCGACATACAAAAAACAATTAGATAAAATCTTATATAAAATAAGTAACAAATATCCTCTAATGGAAAAAACAAAAATTTATCCTGATTACAAAGACATTGATACTCAACTGACATTGTTTTGATTTATAATTTATTATTATTAAACTTTTTTTAACCAATCTAAGATTATAGGTATGTTTTTTTCTTTAAAGAAAATATCATGATGATTGACATTACCAACAAAAACAATATTTTTTTCTTTGACAGGGGCTAAATCAAACAATCTTTGAGAATGAGAACTATCTATTAATTTATCCTTTGTTCCATGTATAATTAATAGGGGACATTTTATATTTTTAATATATTCGTCGGATGGATATTTATCTTTTAGAACTAAAAAAGCCAAGGGAACCGGATATTCCTTTACTTCTTGATAAAGAGAAGAAAAAGGTGCTGTTAAAATAATAGCATCCGGCTCTCTATGTTGTGTAAGTCCCATGGCAAAAGCACATCCGAATGAATATCCATAAAAAATAATTTTGTTATCGGTTTTATTTTTGTAATGATCATAAAATGAAACTGCATCGGCAAAAATCACATCCTGCGATATTTTACCTTTGGTATTTCCAAAACCTCTATATTCAATCATAGCAACAGAATATCCTTCATCTGTAAGTTTTGTTATGGCGGGGGCAAATCTTGCCATTAATCCTGTATTACCGTGAAAATACAATAATAACGGTTTATCTTTATCTCCTTCAAAATACCAAGTCATTACTTGTGTGCCGTCTTTAGCCGTTATAGGCTCTTCTATAAACATATCAAAACCGGCTTCTTGAGGAGTTTTGTATTTTGTATCAGGTCCAAATAAAAAACTATTTTGAAAAAAATATAACACTGAAAAATATATAACACAAAATATCACAACAGATAATAGTATTTTCTTCAATATCTTCATATTTGTATATTTTAATAAAAAAATAAAAAAACGACAATAAAAAAGACGGTTGAAAGGTTAAAGCTTTGAAAGTTTTAAAACAACAACAAAATATAAAATTGTTCAATATTCAACATAGCTAAACTCCTTCGGGATTTTAACAAACAAAAAAAAGGACTTGGTGAAAACCAAGTCCTTTTTTATATAAACTAAAAATTACAATGAATTTTTGCTTTCAAAATCTTTCATAAATGCAACTAATTTCTTTACACCTTCTATCGGCATTGCATTATAGATAGAAGCTCTCATTCCGCCGACTGTTCTGTGTCCTTTAAGACTGGTTAAACCTTCTGCAGTTGCTTCTTCTATAAATTTTGCTTCCATTTCTTCATTGCCGATTACGAAAGGAACATTCATTAATGATCTGTCTTCTTTTACAACTGTTCCTTTGAACAATTTGCTTGAATCCAAGAAATCGTACAAAATTTTTGCTTTTGCTTCGTTCATTTCTTTCATTTTTGAAAGTCCGCCGAGTTTCTTAATCCATTTGAATACTAATCCGCAAATATAAATACCATATGTAGGAGGTGTGTTGTATAAAGATTTATTATCAGTTTGTATTTTCCAGTTCATCATTGTAGGTGTGTTGGCAACAGCAGGACCTTCACCGATTAAATCTTCTCTTATAATTAAAATCTGTACTCCGGAAGGGCCAACATTTTTTTGAACTCCACCGTACATTACACCGTATTTTGTAATATCTACAGGTTCAGATAAGAAACAAGATGAAACGTCTGATACTAACGGTTTACCTTTTGTATTAGGAAGTTTTTTATATTTCGTTCCGTAAATTGTATTGTTTTCACAAATATAAACATAATCCGCATTTTCACTTATAGGTAAATCCGAGCAATCCGGAATATAAGAAAATGTTTTATCTTCAGATGTTGCAATTTTGTTAGCTTTTCCGTATTTTTGTGCTTCCTGGAAAGCTTTCTTTGCCCATTGTCCTGTTACGATATAATCCGCAACTCCGTTTCTCATTAAGTTCATAGGAACGGATGCAAATTGTAATGAACAACCGCCTTGTGCAAATAAAACTTTATAGTTTGCAGGAATATTTAACAAATCTCTTAAATCCGCTTCTGCTTCATCTATAATTGCCTGATATGTTTTTGAACGATGGCTCATTTCCATAACAGACATTCCCGAACCTTTGTAATTCAACATTTCATCAGCTGCTTGTTGCAACACTTCTACCGGTAATACGGCAGGACCTGCAGAAAAATTGTAAACTCTTTCCATTTTGGTCTAAATCTCCTTTATAAATAAATTTACTTAAGTTACAAATTAAAGCAATATTTTATAAAAAATAAAACAAATAATAAAGAGATTTCCGTAAATTTATTAATTGATAAAATGTTCATTTTTTGTTAATATCAATATAAATGAATTTTGAAAATTTCTTTTTAAAAAAGCATTTAATACTTACATCTGTTATTGTATCTTTTGTCATATCGAGTATAATATGGCTTTCGATAGGTTGGGTTTCATATTTTAACGGAAGAGAACAGGAAATTGAGATTGAAACGGATATTATATTTGATATTGTAACCGATATTATAAAACATGATAAAAAATTAGTAAAAGAAAACATCTTACCGTTAAATGATAATAACGAAAATACCGAAATTGATTTTGTAAAAAATTTTTTAACCAATATAAATAAAAACAACATATTATTAAACAATTCATTATTTTCCAACAATTTAATAAATTTATATTCTTTTGATTATGCCAACAAAAGGCTCAAATATTTCAACAACCTATACACAAAACATTGGATTGAAGTAAGAGACAGTAACAACAATGTTTTAATTCAAACAAAATATAAAAACAACGTTGCTTGGGACGATAAATATTATGAAGCAAAAAAAATAAAAAAGATGGTATTTATTGAGGATGGTTTTTATACATATACATATGTTTATAAATATAAACCTTATTGGTATATTGCATTAATAAGAAGTATCTCGTTAAATACCGTACCGGATATTTTTGAAAACAAAGATTTCTCTTGGAACAAGTGGGTTCAGGGAACATTTTTTAACGTCGGAAAATGGGAACAACTTTTTAACTTTTGGATAATATTTTTTATATTAATGTTAATTGTTCCGTTTGCATTAAAAAATCTTTACGAATTATACAATTCCTTAAACATTTTAAAATATAAAAATCTCAGATATACAGTAAAACTAAACAGACTAACAAAACAATTCAATGAACAAAAGAAAAAAATATCCGAACAAAAAAATTTATCAAGTGAAGATATAATAAAAAAAGAAAAAGAACTTGAAGAAAAATTTGAAAGACAAATGTTAACTTTAAAATTCGAGCATAACAGACAAATAACAAGTGTTAAGTCAGGATTTAGTAAATATTACGAACACACGGAAAAAGATATTGAACGATATAAGACAATAATAAAGAATCAACTTGAAGAAATAAAAGAACTACAGTACAGTTTGCAGGAACATAATATAAAGTATGACCCTTATAAATTCACTGATTTCAAATTCAGAGAAAAAGCCGATATTTTAATTTTAGGCGGGGAAGGATCTATTTCTTTAAAAGAAGCTTACGGCATATTAAAAGAACTGGGACTTTCACATAATACAGACATAAAATGGATTGCTTACAGAGATATGGACCATTTTGATATTACCGCTCTTCAAAACACAAGAAATTATTCGGATATTATAGTAGGCAGCGTTCCTCATAGTATGCTCAATGTTCCCGAACAAAATCTTGTAGTTCATTTACAGAACAATGCTTCGTTGTATCCTAAATTTCAAATTTTAAGAAAACAGGATGACGGAGATTTATTACAAATAACAAAGACAAACTTAAGAGAGGCTCTTAAGAAAAGTAACAAATATAAACAATTAATGGAAAATCAGAAACTGAATTTAATTAAATAAAAATTTTATTTACAAAAATTTTTTATTTCTTGTTCCAATATTTTATATACCTTTGCCAAAAGATATCCGTCTGCGGAAGCATGATTTAATCTAACTGTTACCGGCATAACCAATTTTCCGTTTTCTTGTCTGTATTTACCCCAATTAACTATAGGCATAAAGAATAAATATCCGTCCGGAAGTTCTATATTTAAGGAATCGTAAGATAACCAGGACATATAAGATGCATCAAACCAATTAGGATGATTTATCATATCAAGACCGTATCCGTGAGTTTTTTTTGCCATTTCAATATCTTTCGCAGCATTTTGGTAAAATTTTTTATAATCTTCATCATAAACGGTATATACCGGTGTACAGGTCTCTGTATCTTCATGGAAAATATATTGAGTAGGATTTATTTTATCGTAAACTATTAATTGATTTGTTTGATATAACCAAGCTAATCTGTAATCTTCTCTCGAGTTTAAAGTCTTAGACAGTAAATATAAAAAATTTATATAAAATTTTGTGTCTGTTTTTTTAGAAAAATCATACAATTCTTGAACATCTATTCTTGCCGTCATGGAAATGGAACATTTTGTTTGAGCAAAATGTTGAAAAACATCTTTTCTGTAATACTCATTCATATTGATTACTTTGTAATTAACCATTTCGATTCCTCTCTTTTATTAATTATTTAATTATCTTTATTATATAAAAACAAAATATCTTTTGACAATATAAAAAAAAAATAATAATATATCTAAAATTAATTTTAATGAAGGGGGACTTAAAAGATATT
>JAFXOB010000248.1 GCA_017529005.1 Elusimicrobiota bacterium | reverse complement strand
TTTCATCATTTTTATAATATGTAATTTTATTTTTTATTCTATCGTTAATTCTATCTATTGCATCTTGTGTAGGATTGCTCGGTTTTTCTTTATTCCAATTTATATCGTTGTTATACATTACGGAATTGTCCGAACAATCTATAAGTTCTAAAATATCGTTATTATGTTCATCTTTATAAATAAGTGCTACACGATTTAAAATGGCAGTTTGTTTTTTGTTAGTTAATATTACTTGTGCAAGTGCTTTTCTGTGTGAAGTTTCGTTTGTGATTGTAAACTTTGATTCAATATATAAAAGTATGTTTTGTTTTTTATCTTTTAAAAGAACATCAACCTGATTTAAAACATCTAAATCCCATGTTCCTTTATCAAAATATTTTTCACAAAAATCTTTTTTATAATTTACTTCTGCCATATTTAACCTTTTTTATTAAAGATTTTTGTTTGGCAAAATAAAAACGGCTGTGTTGATTTGTGGAGTTCTAAACACACAAAACAAACAGCCGTAGCTCTTTGCCCCGAAGGGCAAAGAACATTTAACAAATACTATTAAGGGGATCAGCCAAAATAATATTTGCCTATGACGACTGTTTTTGGTTTAGAACTCCTTTTGCCTAAACAAAAGTGTGTCCTTTCGGACGACCAAAAACATTCAATATTAAGTTGTAATTAACAAATATAATTTAAAAA
Organism: Elusimicrobiota bacterium; assembly: GCA_017529005.1. GTDB lineage: Bacteria > Elusimicrobiota > Endomicrobiia > Endomicrobiales > Endomicrobiaceae > Ruminimicrobiellum. The sequence goes on along the minus strand of JAFXOB010000248.1, from coordinate 10,595 downwards.
TTACAAATTGTTGTTTTTATTATATCATAAAAGGGATAATAAAAAAATCTTGGTGTTCATTTCATTATTTTACCCCCTTGAAATAATCAAAAAATACAGGTTACTGTAATATCTTTCTCTATTTCCAAGAAAGATTTTCCATCAAAACATTTTTCAGAAAGAACGGCATCTATAATTTTTTTTGGAATATCATGAAAGCTTGGGGTTTCATATCGACAAAGGCATCTGTTATCATGTGTATCAGAATTTTCCCAAATTACAAGATAACTTTTTCCATCTTTGCTTTCAAGTTGCAATACATAATCTTCTGATTTATAAGTAAACTCTGCATCATGCTGATTTGCTATTAACTCATATAATTCCTCTAATGATGTTCCTTCCATTATTTTACCCCCTTGAACAATCTCTTATGCTTTTCATATATTGCATCTCCCGGATATAAAATTTTCACTTTTTCTGTTCTAATACCATTTTTGAAAAAATGAATATGTAAAGACTTATTTTTATCATGTCTCCCATAATCAATTCTATAAACCGGCAACCGATTTTTGTCAAATTGTATATATTGTTTAAATACTCCATCTTTACGATAAGCAACATAAGCAGTGCCCGGAGTATTTGATCTTTCCGGCAAACTTATACTTGCTTTTGGATTTTTAGGTTCTAAAACCTTAACACCATCAACATAATCAACGGTTTGCCATTTTGCCGGAGCACTAAAACTTCCACTTTCTAAAAAAGAGCCTCTGCTACCCATTTTTAATCCTCCTTTTCATTCTTTGAGAAAAAGAAGGATAATATTTCATATTGTCATATACATCTAAATCCGGAATATGTCCGCCACATACAATTAAATTTGTAGGTACTTTTTGTTTTTGTAATTCTTCAACCCCTTTCAAAAACATTTTATAACCATAAGGACTTGATTTGCAACCATTTGAACTTATTGCAATAGAACTTTTTTCCGGTAAACCATCAAAACACCATTCAAAATCTTCTTTTTCACACCAGGATGCAACCGGAATAATATTAAAACCTTGTTGTTGAAGATAATAAGCCATTATTCTATTTCGAGTGCAATTCCAAATTTTTTGAGCAGGTAACATTTCCGGCAGCATAGAATAATCCGGTGTTATAATTCCTTTAAAATTTTTTAAATTTAAAAAACTTATTTCCGGATGATTCCAAAAATTTTCAAATAAAGCATCATCAATAAAAAAATCTACCCAATATTCTTCCGGTTTTAATATTCTTTTTCGTTCATTAAAACTAATAACATTTGAAGGAATTTCTTGTGTCGGCTCTAATTTAGGCAATTTATATTTGCCAACTAAAGTTGCATTATGCCAATAATAAAGTTTAAAAATATCATATTTTCTTAAATTTAATTTTAACATATTTCGTCTCCTTTCCCGTTATGGAACTAAATTTTACAATGCAAAACACATTGCACTAACTTTGATAAGAAATTTAGAAATATGCTAAAATATCAATGCAAGTTGGATATGTTTAGCATATTCCACTTAAGGACACATCTGTTTTCTGTTAGTACCAGTTTACGGATGTGTCTTTTATTTTTACTTTCAATTTAACCACCACCTTTTTATGCTACATTTAATTTAAACAATTCTAAAATTTTAAATTCATAATCTGTATAAAAATCAGAACCATATATTAACCATTTTTGATAATAAGAATAGGCATATTTAGCCTCCTCGTAACTTACATCAAAAATACGAGAAATATCTGTCGGATTATCAAGTTTTAATTTGTGAACAAGAACAGGTGGAACAAGTGCATATTTAGCAAAGAAATTAACTTCCTTTTCTGCTAACTCACTATCTTGTAAATGTCCTAATACAATATGCCCTATTTCGTGTAATATGGTGTAATTAATCCTACCATATCCTTTTTCGTCATTATAAAAAATGTAGAATTTATCTTTTTCCTTCTCAATAAAAAATCCGTCTTTACTAGGTTTATATAATAAAAATCTTTTAGATTTTTTTATAGAAGAATAAGGCAATACTTTAATTCCCATTTTTGTTGCTATTTCAAAACCATTTACGGGTATACAATTAACATTGTATTTTACAAACATATCAACAACAATTCTTTTTATTTCTTCACATCTTTTATTTGATAATTTAATGCTCAATGTTATTCCTCCCCACACAAGGCTTCAATTAGTTTCTTTTTTTCTTCTGGAGTCATTGAAGTTGAATTTCTTGCGACCAATCTTATAATATGTGAGTTACTTAATTCATCATTTTCTATACCAAGTAAAAAATCGGATGTTGTATGAAGTGCTGTAGCAATATTAGCCAATATTTCCGGTTTAGGTTCTCTATCTCCGGAAATATAGCGAGATATTACAGCTTCAGTTAAACATATTCTTTCAGCAAGTTCTTTTTGTGTCATTTTATTTTTGTGTAAAACCTCTTGTATTCTTTTCCCTAATTTTTTACTCATACATTAACTTCTCCTTTTCAAATCATTAAATACCTTTTATTAATTGTTTTTATTATATATCATACTTACCGATTTGTCAAGAACAATTGCCATTACTTGTTGTTTTAGTTTATTGATTAATTTTTTAGGATTTTTAAAAATTATGAATTTTGTTAGGCAAAATAAAATTAAAAACAAATGAAATTGTTTTGCTTTTCAAAACGACTGTTTTTGGTCTCTATATTCTTTTGTTTAAAACAAAAGCTATCCTTTCGGATCCCAAAAACATTCAATATTAAGTTGTATAAAAAACTACTAAAAGTAATTTTTTACTATTTTATTAAAATTTTTCCGCTTTTTACAATAGATTATTGTTTAAATTCTTCCTTTAAATTCAAATCCTATTGCTTCTACTGCGGATTTTACTTCTTCATCGGCAGGTGTACCTTCTACATAAGCAACACCTTCACTTAAATTTACGATAACTTTTTTTACGGATTTTAAACTACTTATTGCTTTTGTTGCATTAGCTTTACAATGGTTACATGTCATACCGTCAATTTTAAATGCAATTTTGTTACCATTATTTTCCATAACTTCCGCCTCTTCTCTGTTTTTTTTGAACAATATTGAATTTGCTAAAAGAGCAAACAATATAAACGAACAAACAACTTTAAAATAATAAAAACCGCCGTGATGATTATGTGCAGACATACCGAAATTAGAAACATCAAACCAACTTGCAGGCAAAAAGTTGTCCATAATAAGTCCGCATCCTATCGCGCCTATAACAAGTGTTATTAAATAAATAACAAACGTTTTTTTGCCTAACACTTTACCTATAACCATCATTGAAGCAATGTTTGCAGCAGGGCCTGCCATAAGTAAAACAAGTGCCGTTCCCGGACTCATACCTTTCATCATTAAAGCTATTGCTATAGGAATGGAACCGGTAGCACAAACATACATAGGAATTGCAACTACAAGTATTAACAACATTGTTAATATTGTGTTACCTTTAAATATCGTAAAAAAATTGTCCGGAACAAAATATGCAATTAACCCTGCAAGTACCAAACCGAACAAAAGCATTTTGCCGATATCTTCCATCATTTCAACATAGCCATATTGAAACACTTTCTTTATTTTTTGCACAAAAGAAAGTTTTTGTTCTTCTTTATTTTTCTGAATTGTAACTTTAACAGATTCTTCGTTTGAAGTAAAAACATTTGTTACAAGCCCTGCAAAAATTGAAGTAAAAAATGCTGCTATCGGACGAATAATTGCAAAAGGAAGTCCTAGCAACGAATATGTTGCAATTATAGAATCTACACCTGTTTGCGGTGTTGCAATTAAAAAGGAAATTACCGAACCTTTTGATGCTCCTTCTTTATGTAATGCCATTGCCGTAGGTATTACACCGCAAGAACATAACGGTAACGGAATACCGAACAATGTTGCATATAAAACGGATACCCAATTATTTTTTGATAAATATTTTGAGAATAGTTGTTGCGGAACAAGGACATGCAAAATTCCCGCAAACAAAAAACCGAGCAACAAATAAAACGACATTTCGTTAAATATAGAAAAAATTATTTTAACTATTTCCATCTTATATTTTTTATCCCTTCATATTCTTTTGAATAGCTTTTTTAAAAGAACTTTCTTTATCAACTTTACCTATAAAAAATATAAGTTTTGCCAATGTTTCATCACTTATTGTATGTTCCATTCTGCAAGCATCTTTTAAAGCAATATCTTTATCAACACCTAAAATTTCGGTAAAAAATCTTAACAATACATCTTCTTTGTGTTGAATATCATCCGCAATTTTTTTCCCTTCCGGTGTAAGTTCAACATAACCGTATTTTTCATGAATAATAAGACCTTTATCGGCAAGAACATTTAATGCAATGTTTACACTTGAATTTTTTACATTTAGTTCTTTACTTATATCTTTAACTCTTGCTATTTTATTCTTTTTAATAAGCATACCTATAGTTTCAAGATAATTTTCTAAAGATTCCGTTAATTTTTCGTTCATAAATCCTCTTTTTTAGTTTAATCTTTTAAAGTTATATTATTCTAACATTTTTTTATAAGAATATCAAATATTTTTTCCATAAAAAAATAAGCTCTACATTTTATTAAATGTAAAGCTTATTTTTGTTTATATCTTTTTAAATTAGATTTCTTCTGCTTTTTTAAAGAATGTGCTGTATGATATTTGAATACCTGTATACCAGTTATCTGCTACACAATTAAAATGTTGTGCAGATGCACAATAGTAATTAACAAACGGTGCCACTGCAAGATTGTTCCATAATTTTACATCAAGTCTTAATTCCGCTTCTACTTCATAATCTAAATCACTAATTCTTTCTTCACTATAAGTTTGATAATCTCTATAATAAGACCAAGCTACAAACTTTACACCTTCTCTAATTTCTGCTTCAGCTCTAAAACCTGCTTCAAAAGCCGTATTTGTAGATTCCGGAGTATATGTAAAATCTCTTTCAAATACATAAGCTGCATATAATTCTTTTAAATATTTTCCTTCAAAAAGTTTGGCACCGGCTTTGCCTCTAAGAACTTGCTTTCTGTTACCTCTTTCTTTATAACCATCTATTTCAATTTCCGGAGCATCAAATTCCGTTTCATAACCTATATTTACAAAAGGACCGGCTTCAAAACCACCTATAAAATCTTCATCTACTTTCCATAATCTGTAAGTTAAATCTGTTGTTAAAGAAATTTTATCGGCATTTTCGGTAATAACTTCTTCTTTATCTACAGGTCTAACAGATGTTTTACCATATTCCATAAACAAATTAGTTGTCCATAAAATTTTAGGTAAAAAATATCTTGCATCAAAATCTAATTTACCTTGAATTGCGGTTTGAGAATCACCGCTTACTCTTGCTGATGAAAATGTAGGTGATGAATTATGAATTTCTGTACTTGTAATACTAACTGCCAACTGTTTCAATTCCAATTCCCAACCTTCTTTTGTTCCTGCAAATGCTGCTGTTGAAAACAATAAAAATACTGCTACTGTCAATAAAAACAATTTCTTCATTTAATAACTCCTTAAAAATTAATAATTTAATTATTTTATAAATATATGTAAAAAAAAGCAAAAAGACATTGCATAATGTATAGTGTATAATGAATAATTACTGTTGTTTTTTTGTTTATTAATTAAAAAGAAAAAAAGATGCAGAGACCATAATCATAGTCTCTGCATCTTTTATTTATGTAAAAAATTGCTTCGCAATTTTTTAATACATCGGAGGCATTCCCCCACCCATCGGAGGCATTGCCGGTGTATCTTTCTTTTCAGGAATATCAGTTACAAGAGCTTCTGTTGTAAGAACAAGACCTGCAATTGAAGCTGCATTTTGCAATGCTGTTCTTGTAACTTTTGCAGGATCTACGATACCTGCTTTTATCATATCAACAAATTCATCATTATCTGCATTGTATCCGTAAGAAGCATCTTTTTTGTTTTTAATTTTATCAACTATAACTGAAGCTTCTATACCTGCATTTTCAATTATTTGTCTGATAGGACCTTCCAAAGATTTTTTAACTATATTGATACCTGTTTGTTCATCACTGTCTGCACCTTTTAAACCTTCAAGAACTGCTTGTGCTTTAAGTAATGCAACTCCGCCGCCTGCAACTATACCTTCTTCAACACCTGCTCTTGTTGCATTCATTGCATCTTCCACTTTAAATTTCTTAGCTTTCATTTCAGCTTCTGTTGCTGCACCAACATTGATAACAGCAACTCCACCTACTAATTTTGCTAATCTTTCCTGTAATTTTTCTCTATCATAATCTGATTTTGTTTCTTCAATTTGTTTTCTGATTTGTGCAATTCTTTGTTCAATTTCTTTTTTGTCACCCAAACCGGAAACGATTGTTGTGTTTTCTTTATCTACAACAACTCTTTTTGCTTGACCTAACATATCAATTGTTGCTGCATCAAGTTTTAAACCGGTTTCTTCTGAAATTACAGTTCCGCCTGTAAGAATTGCAATATCTTGTAACATTTCTTTTCTTCTGTCACCAAAACCCGGAGCTTTAACTGCTATAACTTTTAATGTTCCTCTGATTTTGTTAACAACTAATGTTGCTAAAGCTTCACCTTCAATATCTTCTGCTATAATGATAAAACCTTTTCCTGTTTGAACAACTTTTTCAAGTAAAGGAAGAATTTCTTGCATTGAAGAAATCTTTTTATCTGTAATTATTATATAAGGATCTTCCAAAACACCTTCCATTCTTTCTGCATCTGTTACAAAGTAAGGTGAGCAATATCCTCTATCAAACTGCATACCTTCAACAACATCCAATGTTGTATCTGCAGATTTTCCTTCTTCAACGGTAATAACTCCGTCTTTACCAACTTTATCCATTGCATTTGCAATCAAATCACCGATTTCTTTATCGTTAGCCGATATTGAAGCAATTTGTGCAATTTCTTCTTTTGAACTAACTTTTTTAGCTACTTTTTTAATATCGTCTATAACTGCTTTAACAGCTTTATCTATACCGATTTTTATATGGTTAGCATTTGCACCTGCTGTTATATTTCTTAACCCTTCACCAATCATTGTTTGTGCCAAAACAGTTGCGGTTGTTGTTCCGTCACCTGCTATATCATTGGTTTTTGAAGCAACTTCTTTTACAAGTTGTGCACCCATATTTTCAAAAGGATCTTCAAGTTCAATTTCTTTTGCTATTGTAACACCATCGTTTGTTACTGTAGGTGAACCGAACTTTTTATCCAAAACTACATATCTGCCTTTAGGCCCTAATGTTACTTTTACTGCATTTGCAAGTTTATCTACACCGTCTTTCATAGCTTTTCTTGCATCATCTGTGTACTTTAATTGTTTAGCCATTTTATATATCTCCTTTTATTAGTTTATAGTTTATTGGGTTATGAGATTATAGGTTATTTTCAGTTATTATTTTCTTTAAATCTATAATCACCCTATAACCTGTCGTTCTTATTCCAAAATACCCAAAACATCATCCTGTGACATTATTAAATAAGCAATATTATCTATTTTAACTTCTGTTCCGGAATATTTTCCATATAAAACTTTATCGCCAACTTTAATTTCCATAGGAATAACTTTACCGTCTTTCCCTATTTTACCGTTACCTGCTGCAATAACTGTTCCTTCCTGTGGTTTTTCTTTTGCCGTGTCAGGAATAATTATCCCACCGATTTTCTTTTCTTTTGGTTCTTCGGCTTTAACCAAAATTCTGTCACCCAATGGTCTGATTTTCATTTTACTGCCTCCTAAAAATTATATTTTGAACTAAAATTTATTTTTAGCACTCTTGCTTAACAGTTGCTAATTATATAACAAGTTTTTATTTTTGTCAATAGCCAATTATTTTTTATAAACAATAACAAAAAGACAGAGATTTCAATAAATCTCTGTCTTTTCTAATTTTGTTTAATTCTATAAATTATAAAATAAATTTATAACCTACATTAATTCTAAATGCTGTGTATGAGAAATCATCACTATGCCCATCAACTTTTCTGGTTGCATAGTTGCAACCATATACAAATTCAAGTATTATATTTTTAACTTCTCCACCTATACCTAAACCCCAATAAAAACCACTATTTATTTCATAATCTGAAAAGAAACCGCTAACTTCCCATCCGGGAATCCCCATACCTAATTGAACCAACGGATAAAGATAGCAAGGATCTTCTTCAGAACCGTTTACTAAGAATTTATACTTTACTGCTGCATAAAGATTTGTAAAACCGATTTTTTCATCAACATCACTATCATATTTTGTGTTTTGTCCCCAAACAAGTCCTACACCTAAAAAGAAATTGTTTTGCATATCAAAAAACAAGTCTGCACCTACTGAAATCGCAGAGTCTTTTGAATAAGAGTGACTATGAGCAGTTATTTCCGGTGAAAACAAATACCCGATTTTTGGTATCAATTCCAAATCTGTGTCATCTGCTGCAAAAACAGGCATTACTAATGCTACTGCTAAAAACAATACTGCAAAAATTTTTTTCATTATCTTCTCCTTTTTTTATTTTAATTACTTAGTATTTTATATTATTATTGTTTACAAATTCAATAATTATTATAAATATTTTTCCAATTCGCCAAAAAATTCTGTAGCTTTTGTTTGAAAGAAATAATCTGTAATTTGGTCTGTATAAGCAGACTCTAAAGTGTTAACTTCAACAATTTTTGCCCCGTATTTTTGTGAAGTAAAAGGTAAATAACAAGCCGGCATTACTTGCCCTGCCGTACCTACAATAATAACTAAATCTGCTTTTATAGCCATATTCGAAGCCTTATCATAATTGTTTTTGTTTATACCTTCACCGTAAAAAACAAAATCCGGTTTAAGTATTCCGTTACATGAAGGACATTTTGGTATATCTTTTGATATGTCAATTTCAGAAGTTTTATATCTTAAACTACAATCTATACAAGCCAAGGTATTAATCGTTCCATGAAATTCAACTACGTTTGTTGAACCTGCAGACTGATGAAGACCATCAATATTTTGAGTAATAATATCTTTTATTATACCTTGCTTTTCAAGATTTGCTAAAACTTGGTGAGCTTTGTTAGGTTGTGCTGTCCCCATGGAATTAAAAAATATTTTTCTCATTTCTTCCCAAGATCTTTTAGGGTTTGAATAGAAAAAACTTAATTCTATAAATTTAGGATCATACTTGTTCCACAGTCCACCTGCACCTGTAAAAGGCGGAATCCCGCTTTCAACTGATATTCCGGCACCGGTAAACCCGATAGCATATTTTGACTTTTTTATTAAATCTGCAACTATTTCAATATTATTCATAGAATATATTATACAATATCAAGAAAAATTTTACATATATTAATTTGTTGAAAAAAAGAATATAAAAATTATAAAATATATAGAATATGATAAAAGTTGAAAATTTGTATAAGTCTTTTGAAACTAAAAAAGTGTTACAGGGCGTAAGTCTTGAAGTTAAAGACGGTGAAACACTTGTTATCATAGGCGGTTCCGGAACAGGAAAAAGTATTCTGCTTAAAAATCTTGTAGGTCTTATAAAACCTGATTCCGGAAAAATTATTATTGACGGCATAGATGTAACAAAAACAGATAAAAAAAATCTTCGTGAAATTCAAAAGAAGATTGGTTTTTTGTTTCAGGAAGCTGCTTTATTTGATTCATTGACAATAGAAGAAAACGTTTCTTTCGGAATGAAAAATCTTACAAATTTGTCCGAACAGGAAATGAAAAAAAGAGTTACTTCTTGTTTAAATATGGTTGGATTAAATTCCGATATAGAAAAATTAAAGCCGTCGGCATTAAGCGGTGGTATGAAAAAAAGGGTCGGACTTGCAAGAGCTATTGCTTATCAACCGAGATACATTTTTTATGATGAACCGACTACAGGTCTTGATCCGATAATGTCCGATGTTATAGGTGAACTTATAATTCACTTAAAAAAAGAATTAAAAGTATCATCTATTGTTGTTACTCATGATATGAATTCTGCTTATAAAATAGCGGATAGAATAATAATGTTGTATTTAGGAAAAGTAATTTTTGAAGGAACGGTAGAAAAATTAAAAAAGACTATTGCTAATCCTAAAACAACTAATGATAAAATGTTAAAACAGTTTGTTGACGGTTCAAGTATAGGACCGATACCTGTTGAAACAACATTTTCAATGCAATAAGGGGTTTTTGTGTCTAACGAATTAAAACTTGGAATTTTTGTAACTATAGGTTTAATAGCTGTACTTTTAACCATAATGCTTCTTGGTAATTACAGTTTAACTTCAAAATATATTGTTAATACCTATTTTGATAATACTGCCGGTCTGCCTAAAAAGGCTAAAGTGAAAATTTCCGGTGTAGATGTAGGTAATATAAAAGATATTGTTTTGGAAAACGGTAAAGCAAAAGTTATTCTTGTTATAGACAGGAAAATAAAATTGTATTCGGATGCAACTGCAAAAATAGTTTCTATGGGTATAATCGGAACAAAATATGTAGAAATCAATCCCGGAACACCTACAAACAAACTCATAGAACATGGCCAAACAATTAACACAGCAGAAGGTGCATCT
>JAFXOB010000247.1 GCA_017529005.1 Elusimicrobiota bacterium | reverse complement strand
GGACGGGTATCTTTATCCGTTCTATTTTTATTTTTGCAGGTGAAAATCCTGCGAGGGGGATTGTATAGATATTCGAAGATATCGTACTAATCAGTACATAAGAGTACCGGAAGTAAGACTTATTGATGAAAAAGGTGAACAGATAGGAGTTGTTCCTATCGCAGAAGCTTTGAAAAGGGCAAAAGACGCAGGGCAAGATTTAATTGAAATTGCACCACAAGCAAAACCGCCTGTATGTAAGATTATAGATTATTCAAAGTTTCGTTATGAGATGGCAAAGAAGGAAAAAGAGTCTAAAAAGAAACAGAAAAATATGCAGTTAAAAGAAGTTAGACTCAGAACAAGAATTGCAGAAAATGATTTTAATGTAAAACTTAAAAAAATAAGGGATTTTCTTGAAGACGGAGATAAAGTTCAAATAACGGTTATGTTTTCCGGAAGAGAAATGCAACATAAAGATTTGGGACTTGCAGTACTTGAAAGAGTTCAAACTGCGGTTGAAGATATAGCAGTAGTTGAAGGAAAATTATCTTCTATGGGTACAAGATCATTTGCAACCTTGACACCTAAAAAGAAAGATTCTAAAAATAAAAAATAAAATATTGGAGGAGCGCTAATTATGCCAAAGATGAAAACTCATACCGGTGCTAAAAAAAGATTCAGAGCTACCGGAACAGGTAAATTAAAAGTTAAAAAATCAGGTAAAAGACATTTGCTTACAGGAACAGCACCTAAAAAAGGTAGAGAATTAAGAAAATCTATTATAGTTGATTCTACCGATATGAAAAGAATGGCAAAGTTTATGCCTTATGCAAAGTAGTTTTGATGGTTGTTTAGAAAATTAAGGAGAAAAGATAATGAGAGTAAAAAATGTAGTTCAAACAAGGCAAAGAAAGAAAAAAGTTTTCAGACTTGCTAAAGGTTATTATTCGGATAAGAAAAATCGTTGGAGAATGACTATCCAACAAGTAGAAAAATCTTTAGTATATGCATATAACGACAGAAAAGACAGAAAAGGTGTATACAGAAGAATGTGGATAGTAAGACTTAACGCTGCAGTAAGAGAAGAAGGTTTGTCTTACAATAAATTTATTTCCGGTCTTAAGAAAGCAAATGTTATTCTTGACAGAAAAATGCTTGCAGAAATTGCAGTTACAGATAATGCAACATTTAAACAATTGGTAGAAATAGCAAAAGCAGCATAATAGCGGATGAACGGATCACCTGTTAAAACTATAATTTTATTTTTTATAGCTTTAATAATTTTGGGAACAGCATTATTGTGTTTGCCTATCGCAAGACAAGATAATGCTGCTTTCTCGGTGTTAACATGTTTGTTTACTGCCACATCGGCAGTTTGTGTAACGGGTTTATCGGTTGTAAGTATAGGTACTTATTTTACTCAGTTCGGGCAAATAATTATACTTTTGTTATTACAAATCGGCGGTCTCGGTTACATGTTGGTTTCAACAAGTTTAGGTCTTTTACTTGGTAAGATGGCTTTAAAAGACAGAAAAATAATGCAGGAACTTTTTGATATAAGTTCTTTCAGTGAGCTCTTTAAATTATTAAAAAAAGCAGTATTTGTTGTATTAAGTATAGAATTGTTGGGTGCAATAATACTTACTATCGGATTCTTGAAAGACTTTTCTTTGGGAAAAGCAATATATTGCGGAATATTTCATGCGGTATCTGCATTTTGTAATGCAGGTTTTAGCCCGTTTGGTAACAGTTTGGAAAGTTTTTCCAATAACCCTACAATACTTTATACTGTAGTGGCACTTGTTGTTTTGGGTGGTTTAGGATTTTTTGTTTTAGTGGATATTATAGATAAAATCAGAGGTAAGAACATAAAACTTACTTTCCACTCAAAAGTTATTATATGGATGACAACAGGTTTAATAGTTTTAGGTTTTATTGTTTTCTGTATAGGGCAGGCTTGTTCTTTTATAAATCTTGATTCATCTTGGGGGTGGATAGTAAACAATTCAATTTTCCAAGCAATAAGTTCAAGAACTGCCGGTTTTAATTCGTTACCTATGGAAACAATGACAACCTTTACGGCATTTTTCTTAATAATGTTAATGTTTATAGGCGGCGGTCCGGGAAGTACCGCCGGCGGTATAAAAATTACCACATTAACTTTGGTCTTTGTATTTATAAGAAGTGTTATAAAAGGGCAGGATGATTATATTTTTGCTAAAAAAAGTATGGATTACGATTTAGTAAGAAAAGCTCTTTTAGTATTTATATTAATGATTGTATTGGTTGCAATGTTTATTACATTAATGTTGTTTGTAGAACCGCAACTGGATACATTAAAAGTTATATTTGAAGCGGTATCGGGTTTTTGTACCGTAGGTTTATCACTTGGTATTACTTCGCAGCTATCGGTAACAGGTCAAATACTATTAATATTGGCTATGTTTGTAGGTAGAATCGGAGCAATAACAATACTCATATATTTGATGAACAGAAAACCTGTTGCAAACAACATAAAATATCCTGACGGAAGAATCCTTATAGGATAAAATTTGTAAAAAGTGGGGCAAATATGGCAAAAAAACAATTTGGAGTAATAGGGTTAGGAACATTCGGCTCAGCTGTTGCAAAAGAATTGGCAGCAAGAGAATTCCCTGTACTTGCGATTGACCACAAAGAAGAAGTTGTTAACAGAATAAGTTCTTTTGTAACACAAGCAATAGTTGCAGATGCAACTGATGATATTGCGCTAAAAGATGCCGGAATTGCAGATTGCGATACGGTAATAATTTCTATGGGTGAAGATATTGAAACAAGTATTCTTGCAACACTTATAGCAAAAGATTTGGGTGTGCCTAATGTAATTGTAAAATGTACAAGTATGTGGCACTCAAAAATAGCAGTAAAAATAGGTGCGGATAAAGTTATTTATCCGGAACTTGAAATGGCAAAAAAACTTGCGGAAAGTATGGCAAGTCCGAATATATTGGAACAGATAGAATTTTCTAAAGATTATAATCTTGTAGAAATAATGGCTCCGGAAAGTTTATGGAAAAAAACTATAAGAGAATCCAATATAAGAAACAAGTTTGGAGTAAATATAATAGCAATAAAAAGGAATATTCCTTTTGTGAACGATGACGGGCAAAGTGATATTAAAGAAGAAACAAATATTGCTCCGGGTCCGGACGATGAAATAATGGAAAATGATATTTTGGTAGTTGTCGGAAAAGAAGAGCAATTAAAAAAGTTTAAAAAATTGTAGGAATATATGGCAGAAGAAAATACAAAGGAACAATTGTTGGAGTTAGCTAATTTTTATTTTTTGAACAGTAAATTTGAAGAAGCGGAAATTGAGTTTTATAAAGTGTTGGAAAAAGATTCTAAATGTTGGCAGGCATATTGTAATTTAGGATTAATATACGAAGAAAGAAAAGATTTTATTAAAGCAAAACAGATGTACGATAAAACACTTGAATTAAATAAAGAAAACAAGGTCGCAAAAGAACATATTAGTAAAATTACGGGAATAGACAATGAATAACAATATTAATGAAATACTTAAAGAAGCATTAAACAAACTTCAAAGTGCACAACTTGCAGATATTGAAAATATCAAAGTTGAGTATTTGGGTAAAAAAGGTAAAATTACCGAAATATTAAAATCTCTTTCTTCGTTAAGTATAGAAGAGAAAAAAGAGATAGGTTCACAGGTTAATTTAGCTAAAACACAATTAACCGAAGCAATGGAAGCAAAGAAAAAAGAAATTTCCAACAAAATTTTAGAAGAAAAAATGAAAAACGAAAAGATAGATATTTCTACAGCATTTTCATTTAATTTTCCTAAAGGTCATTATCATATAATAAGTAAAGCAATAGAAGAAATGAGTGATATATTTGTTTCTTTAGGTTTTAATGTTTCAGGTGGTAGAGAAATAGAAACCGATTGGTATAATTTTGAAGCATTGAATATTCCTAAAGATCATCCTGCAAGAGATACTCAAGATACGTTTTATCTTGAAAATTCCGAAAATTTGTTAAGAACACAAACATCTGCGGCACAGATACATATTATGGAAGAATCAAAACCTCCTATAAAAGTTATTGTGCCCGGAAGAGTTTACAGAAACGAAGCAACGGATGCTTCACATTCTGCAATATTTCATCAAATAGAAGGATTGGTTGTAGGTGAAAATATTACATTTGCACAACTTAAAGGAACATTACAATTATTTATAAACAGATTGTTCAATCAAGAGTTACCTATACGATTTAGACCTTCACACTTTCAGTTTACCGAACCGTCTGCGGAAGTAGATATGAAATGTGTATTCTGCGGCGGTAAAGGTTGCAGAGTTTGTAAAGGCAGCGGATGGATAGAAGTGTTAGGGTGCGGAATGGTTCATCCTAATGTTTTCAAAGCAGTAAAATATGATCCTGAAAAATATACCGGATATGCTTTCGGTTTGGGTGTTGAAAGATTTGCAATGCTTAAATACGGAATTGATGATATGAGAGTTTTATACGAAAACGATTTAAGAGTTTTAAGACAGTTTTAATTTGAAAAAAAGTAAGAGGAAAATATAAAAAATGAAGATTTCATATAATTGGTTAAAAGAGTTGGTAGATTTTGATATGCAGCCGCAAGACCTTTGCAAAATGCTCACCTTTTTGGGTGTGGAAACTACGGTTGTCGGCGGCGGAACAAATTGGTCCGGTGTTATTACTGCAAAAGTTTTGGACAGACAAAAACATCCTAATTCAGATCATCTTTCAATATGTAAAGTTAATGACGGAACAAAAGATTATCAAATAGTTTGCGGTGCACCTAACGTTGCAGCAGGACAAATAGTACCTCTTTCTTTAATTGGTGCAGTGTTACCGGGAAACTTTGTTATAAAAGCATCAAAAATCAGAGGCGTTTCTTCCGAAGGTATGATATGTTCTAAAGAAGAGTTGGGCTTGGAAGAAAGTTCCGACGGTATAATGGTTTTAGATGAAAAAACTCCTTTAGGTAAAAAACTTGAAGATGTTTTAGATAAACAAGACACAATTTTAGAAATAGAAATTACAACAAACAGAGGCGATTGTTTAAGTCATTGGGGAGTAGCAAGAGAAATTGCAGCAAAGTTACAAAAAATTGTTACATTGCCTACACTTAAAACAGCAAAATATGCAGAAAAAAATCTTGTTGAAGTTAAAGATAAAGATTTATGTACAAGATATATAGGTTGTCACATAACCGGTGTAAAAATTGCACCGTCACCAAAATGGATGAAAGATAAGTTAGAAAGTTGCGGAGTAAAATCAATTAACAATGTTGTAGATATTACAAATTATGTAATGTTGGAACTTGGTCAACCGTTACATGCTTTTGATGCTACGACTCTTTCCGGAGGAAAAGTTGTAGTAAGAAGAGCAAACGATGGTGAAAAGTTGGCAACGCTTGATGGCAAAACTCATGAGTTAGATAAAAATAATCTTGTTATTGCAGATGGCTCAAAAGCTCTTGCAATAGCAGGTGTTATCGGTGGACAAAGTTCTTCTATAACGGATGCAACAACCGAAGTATTTTTAGAAGCTGCAGTATTTAATCCCGGAAGTGTTAGAAAAACTGCAAGGAAATTAAATATTTCTACAGATGCTTCTTACAGATATGAAAGAGGAACTTCTTGGGAAGTTGCTGAAATGGCAAGCTGGAGAGCATTAAATCTTATAACCGAACTTGCAGGTGGCAGACTTGAAACAAGAGAAGATTATAATAGTCCCGATAACAAAAAAGCAGTAATAAATTTAAGAGTTGAAAGAGTAGAAAAACTGTTAGGATATGCAGTTGATGAAAAGACGATAGCAAACATATTAAGATTTTTAGGTATAGAAATAAGTTCAAAAGTTCAAAATGTTCTTATAGCTGAAGTTCCGTCTTACAGAAACGATATAAAAGAAGAAGTTGATTTGATAGAAGAAATTGCAAGAGTTGACGGTTACGAAAAAATTCCTATGGATGTAGATTCCGGTATAACAACAGAACAAAAAAGTTTAGACAAATTAACAAAACAATTAACAAATTCTTTGGTAGGTCTTGGTTTTTGTGAAGCAATGAATTACAGCTTTGCAGAAATAAAAGATTTGGATAAATTATATTTGAAATACACGTATAAAATTGCAAATCCGATATCAAGAGAAAATGAAGTTTTAAGACCTTCTTTATTAACCGGTCTTATGAAAAATTTTGATTTTAATATAGGACAGGGAACAACAGATATAAAATTATTTGAAGTAGGAAAAATATTTGATGATAAAGGTGAAAGAAGAGTTTTGGGAATTCTTATGTCCGGTCCTGTATGGCAGCCATGGTGGAAGTGGGAATCATCAAAGCAAAACCCTGTTTTTGATTTTTATTTTGCAAGCGGTATTATATCAAACATATTGCCGTCAAAAGAATTTACAATAGCAGAAAACAGAACACCTGCAAAATATTATCATCCTGGAAAAACGGCAGCTATAGTTTATCATGGTAAAGTTGTGGGCCAGTTCGGTGTTTTAAGACCTGATGTTGTAGAAAACACAAACGATGAAGTTATATATGCGGAAATTGAAATAGAGAATATAGAAAAGAATTATAAGAATAAAATTAATGCTTATGAACATGTAGCAAAATTTCCTGCAGTAAAAAGAGATATCTCTGTTGTTGCGGATAAAACAATTAAGTTTGAAAAAATAGAAAAAATTATAAAGCATGTAATGAAAGACGGCGGAATATTAAAAGATTGGACATTGTTCTCTGTGTATGAAAGTGAAAAGTTAGGTGCGGGTAAAATAAGTTATTCGTTTAGATTAACTTATAGACATAATGATAAAACTTTGAACGATACGGAAGTAAATAAAGATATTGCAATTCTTTTAGAAAAGTGGAACAAAGATTTGGGAATATCTTTAAGAAATTAGAACGACAGGTTATAGGGTGATAAGGTGATAGGGTTATAGGTTTACAAATACAACCAATAAACTAATAACCCAATAACCCAATAACCCAATAACCTCATAAACTAAAAATTGGTATTTTTATAATCCTATAGTTGGAGAAAGAGTGGACTTTCTGTTGACTATGAGCCCAAAATTATATAAAATACAAATTTAATATACTAAATAGGTAGGGTT
>JAFXOB010000031.1 GCA_017529005.1 Elusimicrobiota bacterium | reverse complement strand
GGTTTGCAGGATATTAAAAATAAAATAATCAGAGTTACAGATGAGTCAGCATCGAATGTTATTTTTGAACAGGATCCATTAAGAATATTAAGAGCTGTTAGGCAAAGTTTTCAATTAGACTTTATAATAGAATCCAAAACATATCAAAGTATGAAAAATAAAGCAGACAGAATAAAAATTGTTTCCGGAGAAAGAATAGCAGAAGAAATCAATAAAATATTATTGTTGGATAAACCATCAAAAGCTTTTCATATGCTTGATGATATAGGCCTTATTAATATTTTATTTCCGGAATTGAAGCAAACTCAAAAAATAGAACAACCTAAACAATATCATAATGATGACGTGTATAATCATACTATGAGTGTTTTAGATAAAATAAAACCTGATTTGTTATTGAGAATGGCATCTTTATTTCATGACATAGGAAAACCGCAAACGAAATCTGAAGATAAAGGTAAAATTTCATTTATAAATCATGAAACTGTAAGCTCGAATTTAGCAAAAAACATTTTAATAAGATTAAAATATCCGATGAATTTTATAAAAAAAGTTTGTTTTTTAATACAAAATCATATGTATCCTAAAATGTATAATTCACAATGGAAAGATTCTTCTGTTAGGAAATTTGCAAATAAATTGGGAGATAATTTAGAAAATATAAAATTATTACATATTGCAGATAGTAAAAATTTTAATAGCGAACTTTTTGATAGAGTTAAATTGTTAGAACAACAAAATATGTTAATACCTGCGAAAGAAATGTTTAACGGTAATGAATTAATTCGTATTTTTAATAGGCCTGCCGGTAAATGGATAAGCGAAGTAAAAGAATATATAAGAAATTTACAATTTGATAATCCTAAAATAACAAAAGAAGAAGTTTTGTTAAAATTGAAAAAATATTGAAAATACAATATGTATAATGATATAATAAAAATAAAAAGTTGTGAGTGTAAATTATGGAAAATAATGAAAATATTGAACAAGAACAAGAAATCGTAGAAGAAGAACATTCTAAAGATAAAACATTTGACGTTGTAGGTTTATTAATAGGAGCAATAGTGGGAATTTTTGCTGCAATAGTGGGGTTAACAAATATATTAATGGGGATTATTGCAGGAATGTTTTTTGGTTTGGTAATAGGAACTTTTATAAAGAAAAAATAAATTTTTTTTGGAGATAATAATGGGAATTGATTATAAGAAGAATATCAAGTCTTTCATAGAGAAAACAATTGGAGAGTTTGAATTTTATCCTGAAAAATATTCTATAAATTTTCATAAAATCGTAAACCAGCAACAAAGAAAAGAAATAGATAAATTGATAGAGCAATACACTTCGAATATTGCATATAATCCGACGAATGCTTCCGAATATTACAACAGAGGATTACTTTATAACAAAAAAAAAGCTTATAAACAAGCATTGAATGATTTTTCAAAAACAATAGAGCTAGATAAAAATTTTACTTTTGCTTTTATTGCTAGAGGAGAAACTTATGTTTTTCTAAATGATTTTGAAGCATCCGATAATGATTTTAAAAAAGCAATAGAATTAAATCCTCAAAATCCTACAATTTATACGAGTTTAGGTAATATTAGAAGATTACAGTATCGTTTTAAGGAAGCGATTGAATATTTTGATAAAGCAATAGAACTGAATTCTAATATAGAGTCCGCATTTTATGGTAGAGCAATGTCATATAGAGGTTTGAGTCAATATGATGATGCGATAAAAGATTTTACAAAAGCAGTAGAGTTAAATCCTAATGATAGTTATGCTTTTTGTAACAGAGGAATAACTTATGCAAATACAGAAAGATTAGATGATGCTATAAAAGACTTTGACAAAGCTTTAAAATTAAATCCGAATGATGTTTTTATTTTAAACAATAAAGGACTTGCTCACAGAAAAATGTTAGATGAGGATTCCGCTGAAAAGAACTTTAAACTTGCTATAGAAAAAATGCCGGAAGACAGTTATGCATATTATAATTTGGGTAATTTGTATAAAGAACAAGGAATAGATGATAAAGCATTGAAACTATATTCGGAAGCAATAGATTTAGATTATTCTTTTATACCATCATATATAGCAAAAGCAAATCTTTTAATATTAAAAAATGATTTAAAAAAAGCAAAAGAAGATGTCCTTCAGGCAATAGAATTTATGCCTGAAAATGCAATTTGTTATGCGATACTGGGATATATAAATCTTTTATCGCAGGATTATAAATCTGCTATAGATAATTTTAAACTATCTATTAAATTTGATAAAAAAAATAATCCGGAGTTATTTTATTGTTGCGGATTATCTTACTTTTTTATTAAAGATTATTTAGCGGCTGAAAAATATCTTTCACAAGCAATAGATTTATCTTATGATGTAATAGATGTTCTATATATAAAAGCACTATGCTTGTTAAAGACAGAACACTATGAAGAAGCTATAAATTATTTCAATGAAGTAATAGATAAAGATAATTCTTTGACAGATGCATATTTTGAAAGAGGAATTTCTTATATTAATATTAAAAATTATAAAGATGCATATAATGATTTTGAGCAAGTTATAATCAAAAATTTTTCTTTACCGGAAAGTAATTTTTATATGGGGCTTTGCAATTTGTATGTTAAAAAATATAAAGAAGCTTTGAATAATTTTAATTCTGCCATTTCTTTAGGTTATAATGATATTAATGTTTTAAAAAACAGAGCCAAAGCTTTAAAAGAAATAGAACAATATAAACAAGCTATAGATGATTGTAATGAAGTAATAAAAGTAAATGAGGATGATATAGAAACTCTTTCCTGTAGAGCAGAAATATATATTAAATTGATGATGTATGATGATGCGGAACAAGATGTTTATAAAATTTTAGAAATAAATTCAACCGATAAAGAAGCTCTATTGTTAAATATAAAAATTAAATTTTTACAAGAAAAATATGAGGAAGTTGTAGAATTAGCTACGAGCTTTTTTGCTCAGAATGAACAAAATATAGAAGTTTTAAAGTTAAGAGCGGAATCTTATTATATGATGGATATGGCTCAAAAAGCTTGTGATGATTATACGAGAATGATATTAAACACAAATGATAATATAGATTTTTATGTTAAAAGAATAGGTATATACATATCTATGAAAAATTATCAACAAGCTTTAGAAGACATTGAGTATATTATAAACAATGATGAAGATAATATATATGCCTATTTTTATAAAGGTATAATTTATAGGAATAGAGGCGAAATAATAGATGCATTAAAAAATTATGATATTGCATTAAAATTGATGTCTAAAAATAAGAATCTTGATATTGATTTAAATGTTTTAGAAGTAAAAAGATATTTCTATTCCGAAAATAAAAAAAGTAAAGATAAAAAAATTCCGATAAAAAATAAAATAAATACTAATGCTAAAGAGATGAATGTCGATAATGCTGAGTCTATTAAAACAAATGAAGATTTTGTTATGCAAGATGAAAAAGAAAAGGAAGTTTATGAACAAAAATTAAATGAAGAGAAAAAATTTGATAATGTTGAATTTGAAAAAGAAAGTAGAGAACAAACAAATATGTTGCAGGAAAATTCTTCTGCTATAGATTCTGTGACACAACAAGATATTATTGTTGAAAAAGCAGCAGATAATACTGTAAAGACTAAAACAAAAGAAGAAGATATAAAAGAAGAAGAAAAGAAAGAAAATAAGATTGAAAATAAACAACCTAATATTGATATAGAACTTGATACTATTGCACAACTGGATATTGCTATAGAAAAAGATAAAACAAATTCAGTATATTATCAAAAAAGAGCGGATTTATATCTTGAAGAAAATGATTTTAATAATGCATTAGAAGATTATAATATGGCTATTAAATACTCTAAAAATAAAGACATTGATTTGTTTATTAAAAAAAGCAAGGTTTGTTTACAATTAAAAAAATATAAAGATTCAATAGATGCCATTGGAGAAGCTATAAAAATAGATACTAATAACCCGGATTTGTATTATGAAAGAGCTTTGTTATATCAACAAAAGGGTGATGATATAAATTATTTGAAAAATATAAATTCATGTTTGGATTGTGATCCTGAATATAAAAAAGCATATACAACAAGAGCTTATTATTATGCAAAAAAACATAAATTTCAAGAAGCTTACAGAGATGCAATATCTGTTTCTGATTTTACAAAAGATATAGATAATAAATATTTATTGTCTGTAATAAGTTTTAATTTGGAAAAATATTCCGAAACGATATCTTTGTTAACAGATGTTTATGATATAAAACAAAATGAAAAAGAAATAGACTATTATTTCGGTGTAAGTTTTGCAAAAATGAAAAATTATGATAGTGCCGTAAATTATTTAACAAAAGCATTAAGTAAGGGAATAAAAAATGAACAGGTTTATTATTATTTAGCAGAATCTTGTTTCGCTCAACAAAATTTTAAGGCGGCATTGGAGTATATTAATAAAACTATAGAGTTAGATTCTTCAAACTATAAAAATCATTGGTTAAG
>JAFXOB010000246.1 GCA_017529005.1 Elusimicrobiota bacterium | reverse complement strand
TTAAAAAATATTATGATAAAACACTTGAAAGATATTTGTTACAATTTTTTTCAAATACTCAAACAGGTAATATATTCCTGTTAAAAAAATTAATTAAAAACAAGATGGATTCCTTTTACAATAATGAAGTTAAAAGAAAATTCAAAGAAGTTTTAGATGTTGAATTTGATGTTGATTCCACATTGAATGTTGACGGTAAAATTTATAAATTAAAAGCAAGAATAGACAGAGCAGATATCAACGAAGATGGAACAAGATATATTATTGATTATAAAACAGGAAAAGCAGACAGTCCGTTATACAAAAACTTTGTTGATAATCGTACTTTTACAAGAGAACTTATTGCAAATAATATAAAATCAATTCAGTTGATAATTTATAAATATTTATATGAGAAAAAATATGGAAATCAAATAAATGATTGTTTCATATATTCTATTAAAGATTGTAAAATGTATTCTTTGTTTAATGAAAAAAACGACAAAATAGATGTTTTTGATTCAACAATCAAACAATTAAAATATATAATATCGGAAATAAACAGTGATGAACCTTTTAGAAGCGAAATTTACGATAATGTAAATTGCGAGAATTGTCCGTATTTTTACTTGTGCAGATAGTAACAATTTGATATAAATATATATCCGGATAGATAATATATAATTAAAGTACGGAGATATCTATGAAAAAAATAATTGTGATTGTATTTTTGTTTTTATTGTCATATTCAAGTATGTATGCCGATAATACAAGTAATTTGTTTGTCATAGAAAGAAGCAAAAATGCGAATGTGGTAAAATATGATGCAGTATTAAATGATGACGGTAAAATAAATGAGAAAAACCCCATAGATGCTTATTGGTTGTTGTATGCATATAAAAACGGTGAAAGAGAAGAATTGAGTGCATTTGATAAAAAAGCCTATGGATTTAAAGTTAAGTATAATAAAGAAACAAACAATTTTGATTTTGTTTTAAAAGCTGTAAAAGATAAACCTATGATACTCGGCTTATATGATGGTGTTGCTAAAGTTGTTATAAAAATAAATAATATTGATTGCTTTTTAAATAAAGTATATATAGAATCTAAAGACGGAGCACTCGGAATTCCAAAAGTAAGTTATTATGAATTATTTGGCAGTGATATTAAAACAGGAAATTTACAACAGCAAAAAATAATGGTGAAATAACTTTCCAATTATTGTATAATATCAAACATTATGAAAAATTATATTTTATTTTTATTATGTTTTATGTTTTTTATTTTAGTATCTTGTGCATCGACTCAAGATACAGGTTATGGTGTTAATATTTCTACTGAAAATAACGAAGCAAATGAAATAGAAAGTATTAACAATCAAGTTTTTGATGACCTTTCAGATGTTCAAAAGTCGAGTAACTATGTATTACAAGCGGGAGATTTGGTGGAAATAAAAGTATTTATGGAACCGGATATGGATAGAGTACTTAGAATATCTTATAACGGTACGGTGACTTATCCTTTGGTAGGAAATGTTAAAATAGGCGGATATTGTGTAAGTGATGCCGAACAACAATTGGCGGAGAAATTAAAATACTATATAAGAAATCCGCAAGTTTCAATGTTAATAAAAGAATATTCAAATAAGATGGTTTATGTTTTGGGTCAGGTAAAAAAGCCTTCGGAATTATCTATACCGCCGGAAAAAAGTATAACTGTTCTTGAAGCTATTACATCTGTCGGCGGATTTACCGATATTGCAAATACATCAAAAATAAAAGTTTTAAGAATGGAAAAAGGTAAACAAAAAAGTATAGATGTTGATGTTAATGCAATAACAAAACAAGGAAACAAATCTCTTGATATTGAGTTAATGCCGGGAGATGTTGTTTTTGTACCGCAAAGTATGTTTTAGAGGAAAAAATGAACGAAAATTTTGTAAATGATACAAAAAACGATGAAATTGATTTTGCTTTTTATATATCCGTAATATTAAAAAGGATATGGTTGCTAATAGGTGTAGTTTTTATATCTGTTGCGGCTGCAGTTGCCGTAAATATGTTAATGCAACCAAAGTACAAATCTTCCGTTCTTATGATGATAGACAGAGAAGAATCGGGTAAAATAGAAACTTCTTCTTTCGGTTCGTGGGCAAGTGATGAAGATTACTACAGAACGCAATATAAATTGTTGGAATCAAGAACATTACTTGAAAAAGTTTATAAAAATATGAATTTGGCCGAAGTACCGGAATTCAGACAACCTAACGGTTGGGCAAAATTAAAGAAACATATAAAAATTATTCCTATAACAAGAAGCCGTTTGTTGAATCTGGAAGTAGATTCTTATGACAGGCATTTATGTACCGATATTGCAAATACCATAGCAAAAACATTTGTTGAAGATAACATAAGTAACAGGGTGTCTATTGCACAAGATGTTATTTCAGCTCTTGATGCAACAGAAAGAAGTACAAGACAACAAGAGTTATTAAATTCCATGCCGCAAGTTGTAAACAGTGATTTTATAAAAAATCTTAAAAATCAGGAAATAGCACTATATAAACAATATGTTCAATTAAATGCAAGATATACAGTAAATCATCCTGAAGTTATATCTATTCAAAATCAGTTACAGGCAATAAGAGAAAAAATAGATGTTGAAACAAAAAGACTTATTCAGAGTATAAAAATAGAACTTTCGGGTCAATTTTCCGGAAACAATATAAGAATAGTTGATGAGGCACTTGTTCCGGACAATCCTTATAAACCGAACAAAATGTTGAATTTATTGATAGGTTTTTGTGTAGGTTGTATTTTAGGAATATTGTTTATCTTTATAGTTGAGTTTTTGGATAAGAGTATAAAAACTTCGGAAGATTTGCAGGATAAACTAAAAATTTCTTTCTTAGGGTTTATACCTGTAAATAAAATAAAAAAATCGCAAAATGAATATGAAATAATGTTAAAAGAAGGGAACTTTTTATTGGCAGAACAAATAAGAAATATAAGAACAATGTTAGGTTTTGCTTTATCTGATAACAGAAAGGCGCCTTTTTTAATTGCAAGTTCTTTACAGAGTGAAGGAAAAAGTCATTTATCCGTAAATTTGTCTGTTGCATTTGCTCAAACGCAAAAAAAAGTTTTACTTGTAGATGGTGATTTAAGAAGATCAAGACTTCATAAAGTTTTTAAGCTTTCTAATGAGAAAGGATTAACAAATATTTGGCATGAAGATAAGAAAATATCAGGCTTTGAGTATAATGTTCAGCAGACAAAAGTTGAAAACCTTTATGTTATGACATCCGGAATGAGACCGCCTAACCCGTCGGAGTTGTTAAATACACCGTTACTTGAAGTATTTATAAAATGGGCAGTTGAAAATTTTGATTGTGTTATTATAGATTGTCCTGCCGTTTTGCCTGTTAGCGATACACTGCTTTGGGGAAAATATATAAATAAAGCTATATTTGTTGTAAGGTATGGCAGTACAAATTCTAAGTTGGCAGAAACAGCTTTGGAAAAGATGAAAAATGTCGGAATAAAAATATTAGGCGGTGTTATATCTCAGTACGAACCGAAAGGGCTTACATATAGTAAATACGGATATTATAAAAATTATTCTTATTATACATCGGATGAAAAAAAAGAAGATAAATAACAGTTTGATTTTACAATATAAAAACTTGTATTATTAATATAAAATATACAAACATAAATAATAAAAAAAGGAGAAGTAATTATGAGAAAACCATTGATGGCAGGAAACTGGAAAATGAATAAAACCATACCTGAAGCAGTTGCTATGGTAAAAGAATTGAAAGGCAAAATTGCTGATGTTAAAGATGTTGATGTATTAATTTGTCCTACATTTACAGCAATTTCAGCTTTAGCAAATGAAGCTAAAGGTGCTTTCACAGGTGAAATTGCTCCTAATATGTTGGTAGATGCCGGTTGTACTTATGTAATAATCGGTCATTCCGAAAGAAGACAATATTTCGGTGAAACAAACGAAACCGTAAACAAAAAAGTTAAAGCTGCATTAGCTATCGGTTTAATACCGGTAGTTTGTGTAGGAGAAACATTACAAGAAAGAGAATCGGATGTAACATTTAAAGTTATTGAATCCCAAGTTAGAGAAGGCTTAAAAGATTTATCTAAAGAAGAAGCAGAAAAAATAGTTATAGCTTATGAACCGGTTTGGGCAATCGGAACAGGAAAAACAGCAACACCTGACCAGGCACAAGAAGTTCATGCTTTTATAAGAAAAGTTTATTCTGAAATGTATTGCGATGCAGCAGATAAAGTAAGAATTCTTTATGGCGGTTCGGTTAAACCTGAAAACGTAAGTGAACTTATGAAAAAAGAAGATATCGATGGCGGACTTGTTGGTGGAGCAAGTTTAAAAGCGGATTCTTTTGAAGCATTAGTAAAATTTAGTAAATAATTATTTAAAGGGAAAATAAAAATGAATGAAAATAGAGCAAAAAATCCTATTTTAACGAATGTTTCTAATAGGCATATACATTTATCAAAAGATGATATGGAAATACTATTCGGAAAAGGTCATACATTAACAAAAACAAAAGATTTGGTTCAGCCCGGTGAACATGCTTGTGATGAAACAGTTACAATACAAGGTCCCAAAAGAGCAATTGAAAAAGTCAGAGTTTTAGGCCCGTTAAGAAAACAAACTCAAGTAGAAATTTTTGTAACTGACGCTATAAGATTGGGTGTTAATGTTTGTATAAGATTGTCCGGTGATTTGGCAGGTTCCGAACCTATAAAAGTTATCGGCCCTGCAGGTTCAATAGATTTAAAAGAGGGTTGTATTGTTGCTAAAAGACATATTCATTTTACAACAAAAGATGCAGAATTTTACGGCGTAAAAAACGGTGATTCTTTGAAATTAAAAACCGAAGGTGAGAGAGGACTTGTTTTTGATAACGTTATAGCAAGAGTAAGTGATAAAATGGCATTGGAATGTCATTTGGATATGGAAGAAGCTAATGCTGCAGGTGTAAAAAACGGAGATAAGCTCTTTATATTATAATTAAGGGTACTTACATGAAAATTGCATTCGGTTGTGACCATGCAGGGATAGAAGTAAAAGATAAGTTAATATCTTTTATAAAATCTTTGGGACATGAAGTTATAGATTGCGGAACAAATTCTAAAGATAGTTGTGATTATCCGGATTTCGCTCTTAAAGTTGCACAAAATGTAATATCAAAAGTTGCCGACAAAGGTATTTTAATTTGTGGAACAGGTATCGGAATGTCAATAGCGGCAAATAAAGTTAAAGGTATAAGAGCGGCAGTTTGTTGGAGCAAAGAAACAGCTAAACTGATAGCACAACATAATAATGCAAATATTATGTGTGCCGGAGCAAGATTTGCAACTGTTGATGATATTTGTTTATGGATTAAAACTTTTCTTGAAACTGAATTTGAACAAAGACACATAAAAAGAATAAATAAAATTACTCAAATAGAACAACAGTATTAGTGCTGTTGTTCTATTTTTTTAGAAATAAAAAATAATAAAAGGAAAAGAGTATGAAAAAAATCTTTGTATTGCTTGTATTTATGTTTATGTCAAATTTTATTTATTCTGCATCGGTTACAATCTATAATGATAATTTTGCTCTTGTAAGAGATACAAAAGAAGTAAATGTGAAAAATGGTATTCAAACGATAGAAGTTGATGATGTTTCCGCTAAAATAGATCCTACAAGTGTGTTACCGAAATTCCTTTCGGATTCGGATAAAATTACAATTCTTGAACAAAACTATGATTTTGATTTGGTTAATAGCAGTAAATTGTTACAGAAATATATAGGTAAAGATATAACAGTAGAAAGATATTTGCCTAACTCTCAAAAAGAAAAAATTTCGGGAAAGCTTTTATCCGTACAAGGCGGAACTATCATAAAAACCAATAATGATAAAATTGTAATTAATCCGGAAGGTGAAATTTCTTTGCCTAAAATGCCGGAAGGTTTAATGTTAAAACCTACATTATCATGGTTGATTAACAGTAAAGTTTCAGGTAAGAAAAAATTAGAATTGACATATAAAACAACAGGGTTTTCCTGGGTTGCGGATTATGTTGCTGTTTTAGATAAAGATGATAAAACAATAGATTTGAATGCTTGGGTAACAATAAATAATACATCCGGTGCGACATATAATGATGCAAAATTGAAATTGGTTGCAGGAGATGTAAATACCGTGAAAGAGCAAAGAAACACGAGAGTTATGTTGGCTAAGAGTGCTGCTATGAATGATGCAATGGAAGAAGCAGCGGCAGGTTTTCAAGAACAATCTTTCTTTGAATATCATATATATAAATTACAAAGAAAAGCAACATTGAAAGATAATGAAAAAAAACAAATAGAGTTTACTGCAGCGCAAAATATTCCGGTTGAAAAAAAGTTTACTTATCAAAGTTCCAAAAACAATAAGGTTGAAATATCTTTAAAATTTAAAAATAACAAAAATTCAAATTTGGGAATTCCTTTGCCTAAAGGTAAAGTAAGAGTATTTAAAAGTGATGGAGATTCCATAGAATTTGTCGGAGAAGATGTTATAGATCATACTCCTGAAAATAAAGACATGAAATTGATTATAGGTAATGCTTTTGATGTTACTGCGGAAAGAAAAATGACAAGTAGTAGCAACTCGGGAAAACAATCGGAAGAATCTTATGAGATTACTTTGAAAAACGCCAAATCGGAAGCAGTGAAAGTTGATGTTATAGAAAAATTTTATTCAAATTGGAAAATAATATCAAATTCACAAAAGTTTGACAAAAAAGATGCAAATACCATTGTTTTTGAAGTTGATATTCCTGCAAAATCCGAGAAAAAAATTACTTATAAGGTAAAATATTCATGGTAAATATAGCGGCAATTATAGATCATACATTATTAAAACCTAATGCAACATATAAGGATTTTAAAATTTTATGTGAACAAGCCGTTCAATATAGATTTTGTTCCGTATGTGTGCCGCCATTTATGGTAGAAACTTGTAAAAAAGCTTTGATGGAAACAGATGTAAAAGTATGTACCGTAATAGGTTTTCCTTTAGGTTATAATAATTATTTAGTTAAGCTTATTGAAGCAAAACAAGCAATAAAAAACGGTGCAGATGAAATAGATGCCGTTATAAATATTTCAGCTTTAAAATCAAAAGATTTTAGTTATGTGGAAAAAGAAATATCTTTGCTTAGAAAAACAACTTTAAATAAAACTCTTAAAATAATAATTGAAACGGCATATTTGAACGAAGAAGAAAAAGAAAAAATAGCAAAAATAATTTTAAATAATAATGTTGATTTTTTAAAGACATCAACAGGATTTGCTCCTTCCGGTGCAAATATTGATGATATAAAATTATTTAAAAAAATATTAAAAAATAATGTGAAGATAAAAGCTTCCGGAGGTATATCAACATATAAACAAGCTGAAGAGTTAATCGGAGCCGGAGCAAGCAGATTAGGAACATCAAAATCGTTGCAGTTAATATACGACGACAATGAATAAAATAATAATTAAACATGTATCAATAATAATATCTGTAGCAATTCTTATTTTCTTTATTTGGATTTTATTTGTTTATGTCTTTTTTGATAGTGAATTGAAGAAAAGCATATATCCTAAAATAGAGGATTCTAAACAAATATTATCGGAAATTGTTACCAAAAATTTTGCTGTAGATAAAACAAAAAAATTTATTTCTGAATTTGAGAAAAATGAATATGTTAGATATTTAACAATAAAAAATAAACAAGATGATAAAGGCTCCATAAAAATAAACTCATTGGTTTTATCTTTTTTAAAACTTTCTTATCCTATAAAAAATGAAAATGTTGTAGTAGGTTGGGTTGAGGTTTGGCCTTCTTATGAACTCTTTTCAAAAATTTTTTCCAGCGGCAGTAATATTATAGTTTTTTTATTATCAATTATCTTTTTATTGGTAACTTTTATTTTTATTTCATATCTTTATATAAAAAAATATGTTTTTAATCCGTTTAAGCAAATAAAAATGATGATAAATAATATAGTTTCAAATAAAGAAGTAAATATTGATGAATCTCATGAATACGGAATATGGAAAAATATTTTCTACAATTTAAAAAAATTACATAATAAAGTTTTTGATATAAATACTACAATGAATTTATTGTTTTCTGCAACAAGTATTGTCGGTTCGGATTTAGAACTTGTAAATTCAATACATGTTGTTTTTAATGTTGTTCAAAAAAGAATAAAAGATTCCATGTGTGCATTGTTTATTCCGGATGAAAGCGGTCAATTGAAAGTGTTTGCTAAAAACGGTTTGTTGAATAATGAAATAACTTTTATGGTTCAGGATAATAATAATTATGTATGGAACACATATAAAGAAGTTAAAGAATTTATTGTGAATGACAGAACAAAAATAACAAAAGAAAATTTTGGCGGATTATATGA
>JAFXOB010000245.1 GCA_017529005.1 Elusimicrobiota bacterium | reverse complement strand
GCAATATAAATGACAGTTATCTGGTTTAAGGTTTGTAAATTTATTTTCAAATTCATTTGATTTTAATCCTAAGTTTGATTATATCATTTTAAACTTTAATATAAAAACAAAAAATGATAGAATAATATAAAATCAACGGAGTATTTAATGAAAAAATTAATATCTGTCGTTTCAAGTGCATATAACGAACAAGATAATATCGAAGAACTTTGTAAACAAGTAAAACAAACTTGTGAAGAAATCCAAGACAAATATGATTATGAACAAATAATATTAGACAACGGTTCGACAGATAATACAGCACAAATCTTAAAAGATATCGCCTCTAAAGACAAACATATTAAAGTTATAATAAATACAAGAAATTTCGGACACATCCGTTCCCCTTATTATGGAATATTACAAGCAAAAGGTGATATTATTATTGCAATTGCATCAGATTTACAAGAACCTGTTTCTCTCATTCCTAAATTTATAGATAAATGGGAACAAGGATATAAAGTAGTTTTGGGGCAAAAGACATCCAGCAAAGAAAATAAAATTATGTATTTAGTAAGGACTTGTTATTATAAATTATTAAATTTATTTAATGATTCCGGAACTAAGTTATTGGAACATTGTACCGGTTTCGGCTTATATGACAAAGAAGTTATAGATAGATTAAAAACTCTAAACGAACCTTATCCGTATTTAAGAGGTCTTGTATGTGAATTCGGATACAATTTGAAATGTATTCAGTTTTGCCAAGATAAAAGGAAAAAAGGAACATCAAAAAACAACTTTTATACACTATATGATATGGCAATGCTTGCATTTACAAACTATTCTAAAGTTCCATTAAGAATTGCCACTATGTGCGGTTTTATTTTGTCCGTATTGAGTTTTTGTTTAGCAATATTTTATTTAATTTTCAAATTGTTATTTTGGTATCACTTACCTGTAGGTATAGCCCCTATTTTAATATCTGTATTTTTATTTTTCTCTGTCCAATTGTTTTTTATAGGAGTTTTAGGGGAATATCTTAATGCAATACTAACTCAAGTTCAAAATAGACCATTAGTTATAGAAAAAGAAAGGATCAACTTTTAATTTAAGATTATGATTCCAAAAATATCCGTAATTATACCCGTTTATAATGTAGAAAAGTATTTAAAAGAATGTGTTGATTCCGTTATTAATCAAACTTATAAAAACTTAGAAATAATATTAGTTGACGATGGTTCAACCGATGACAGCGGCAAAATGTGTGATAAATATGCATTAGAAGACAAAAGAATACAAGTAATACATAAAGAGAACGGAGGACTTTCCGATGCAAGAAATAAGGGAATTCAAAAAGCAACAGGCGAATATATATCTTTCATAGATTCTGACGATACTGTTGAATTGGATATTTTCGAATATCTTTATAATATTTTAAAGAAATTCAATTGCAATTTATCTATTTGTGCTCATACCATTTATAAATACAACGCAAAAAAAATTTTTTTCAAATTAAAACATGATGAAAAAATCTCTTCACATGATTGCATAAAAAAAATGTTAGATAATGAGGGTATAAATGTTGGTGCTTGGGCTAAACTTTACAAAAGAGAATTATTTAATAATATACAATATCCTAAAGGTCATTTATTTGAAGATATTCCTATTACATATAAATTATTTATTAGAGCAGGAAATATCGCAAGCGGACATTTAGCTAAATATAATTATAAAAAAAGAAAAGAATCTATAACTTTAAATTATTCAAATTATGCAACACTGGATTTAATAAAAAGTACAGATATTATGGGAAGAGGTGTTGTTAAAGAATTTCCGGATTTAAAAAGAACAGTTTTCAGAAGAAGAATTTATGAAAGATTTGTAACATTAAATAATATGCTGTATATAGACAAAGAACATAGAGAAAAAATAAATAAAATAATATATTTCCTAAATAAATATACATGTACACTATTGATGGATCGAGATGTATCTTTCAAAAAAAAATGTGCAATATTATTGCTTAGAATAAACTATAAATTATATAAATTTGTATGTAAAATATATGTCATAATATGGGAAGAAATGCTACATCAAAATATAAGTTAAACAAGTATTGGAATTAACAAAACTCATTATGACTTTTTATTGAACTATACAATTTTGCAATTCCTTTTTTATAATCACTAAACTTAAAATTTTTTATTTCTTGTAACAATACTGAATTATTACCCGTATATTCATAATTCAAATTTTTATTTTTTATCACAATTTTACTTTTGTAATTACTAAATTCATTTATAAGCTTTGATATGGAAATCAAATCTATACTATTCGTAGGTGTTATATTAATAATTTTTAATTTAGTC
>JAFXOB010000244.1 GCA_017529005.1 Elusimicrobiota bacterium | reverse complement strand
TTAAAAGTTCAACTGCAACTTCAAATATAGCTCTTACTTGATATTCCGTTATTTCAGGATATGTAACACCAAGTCTTACTCCTCTGTGACCCATCATAGGGTTAGATTCGTGAAGAGCATCTGCTCTTGATCTGAATTCATCCAAAGAAATTTTTAAGCTCTTGGCAATTATTTCCTGTTGAGCTTTTTCTCTTGGAATAAATTCGTGTAACGGTGGATCCAACAATCTGATTGTTACTGCATATCCGTCCATAGCTTCCATTGTTCCTTTAATACTTGATTTCATATATGGGAACATTTCGTCCAAAGCTTTCTTTCTTTCTTCCGTTGTTGCCGAAGCAATCATTTTTCTTAATGCAAATAAAGGTTTTTCCGAATTTTCACCATAGAACATATGTTCTGTTCTGAAAAGACCGATACCTTCCGCACCGAATTCTCTTGCTTTCTTTGCATCTGCAGGGTTATCTGCATTTGTT
This sequence comes from Elusimicrobiota bacterium, assembly GCA_017529005.1. Lineage (GTDB taxonomy): Bacteria > Elusimicrobiota > Endomicrobiia > Endomicrobiales > Endomicrobiaceae > Ruminimicrobiellum. The sequence goes on along the minus strand of JAFXOB010000244.1, from coordinate 1,745 downwards.
CTGATTTTCAATCTTCTTATAGAATCACAAACTTTTAAGAAATCATTCAAGATTTTGTTCTTGGTACCATCAACCATTGCTAATGCTCCGTCATAAACAAAACCTTTTGTTCCATTAAGAGTTATATAATCGCCTTCTTTAAATTTCTTAGCACCGATTGTCATTGTTTTCTTTGCTAAATCAACACTGATATCAGCACAACCTACTATACAGCATTTTCCCCATCCTCTTGCAACAAGTGCAGCGTGTGAGGTCATACCGCCTCTTGCCGTAAGAACAGCTTGAGCTGCTCTCATACCTTCAACATCTTCAGGGTTTGTTTCTTCTCTAACGAGAATAACTTTTTTACCTTTTTTGTTCCATGCAACAGCTTCTTCAGCAGAGAATACTATTTGACCGTTTGCTCCTCCCGGACCTGCAGGAAGACCTTTTGCCAAAATCTTTGCACCTTTTTCTGCTTTAGGATCTATAATAGGATGTAATAACTCATCTAATTGTGCAGGAGAAACTCTTAATACAGCTTCTTCTTTTGTGATAAGTTTTTCTTTTACCATGTCCATTGCCATTTTAACTGCAGCAGGACCGTTTCTCTTTCCAACTCTGCATTGTAACATCCACAATTTTCCTTCTTGTATTGTGAATTCGATATCAAGCATATCTCTGTAATGTTTCTCAAGTTTTTTCTGTATTGCATCGAGTTCTTTATAAACTTTAGGCATAAATTTTTCAAGAGAAACTTCACCTTTGTTTTGTTCTGTTTTTGTTGCTTCGTTAATTGAAGCCGGAGTTCTTATACCTGCAACAACGTCTTCACCTTGTGCATTTATAAGATATTCACCGTAGAAATGTGCATCTCCGTTTCCGGGATTTCTTGTGAAAGCAACACCTGTTGCCGAAGTATCACCCATGTTACCGAATACCATGGTTTGAACGTTTACTGCAGTTCCCCAATCTTCAGGAATTCCTTCGATTTTTCTGTAAGCAATAGCTCTTTTTCCGTTCCATGATGCAAATACTGCTCCGATTCCGCCCCAAAGTTGTTTCATCGGATCATCAGGGAATTCTTTACCTAAAACTTTTTTAACTACTACTTTAAACTCATCGCAAAGTTTTTTCAAATCATTTGCATCAAGTTCTGTATCTTTTGTTACGCCTTTAGCTTTTTTAGCTTTATCCATAACTCTTTCAAGTTGTTTTCTGATGCCCATATCGTCTGCCGGTTCTATTCCCGCAGATTTTTCCATAACAACATCGGAATACATCATGATAAGTCTTCTATATGCATCGTAAGCGAATCTTTCGTTTTTAGTTTTTGCAATTAATCCCGGAAGAGTTTTTGATGTAAGACCTACATTCAAAACCGTTTCCATCATACCAGGCATCGAAGCTCTTGCGCCTGATCTTACTGATACTAAAAGAGGATCTTTTGGATCTCCGAATTTCTTACCCATAATTTTTTCAACTGCTTTCAAAGCCGTTGCAACTTGTTTTTCAAGTTCCTTAGGATAAGTTTTTTTATGGTCATAGTAATATGTACAAACTTCCGTTGTAATTGTAAATCCTGGAGGTACAGGGAGCTTTACTTTTCCTGCCATTTCAGCAAGATTAGCACCTTTTCCGCCGAGAAGATTTCTCATACTGCCATTACCATCTGCTTTTCCGCCACCGAACGAATACACAAATTTCGCCATACTTCATCTCCTTACTTTATTTTATTGGATATAAAAATATCACTAATAATCTTA
>JAFXOB010000243.1 GCA_017529005.1 Elusimicrobiota bacterium | reverse complement strand
GAAGTAGTGGAAGATGACACAGTAACATCATGGATAAACGGTACAAACACATTGAAGAGTGATTTGGAGATAGTAGGAGGAGGGAACACATTAACGGCGACACCTGGAACAGGGAACACATTAGAAGGAATAAAGACAGGAAATAAGAAGTTAACAGTAAAAGATGTAGCGGAATATTCCGGATTTAAAAATGCAATAACGGTAGCAGAAAATGGAGAGTTAATAGTATCAGATGTAACATTTAAAGGGAATAGCGGAGAAGCGGTAATAACAAATGAAGGGACAACGGAACTTTCGAATGTGACAATCAGCGAAAATAGTGCAGACATAGATGTAGCAAATAGTGGAACGTTGAATATAACGGGAGAAGGAAAGACAACAACATTAGAAAAAGGAATAAGTGGAGACGGAACAACAACAGTAGCAAGTGGAGCAAAATTAGTTAATGGAGCAAACAGCAAAATAAATCAAAAAGATATAGAAATATCTGGAACATTAACGAACAATAATGGAACAACAGAAGGAGCAATAAAAGCAACAAATAAATTAGAAGTAAAAGATACAGGAAAATTAACAACCAATGCAAGTGTAGTAAGTTCAACAAACGGAATAGTAAATGCCGGAGTAATAGAATTTATTGGTGGCGAAAACAATAATAATATAAATGGAATCGGAAACGTAACAATAAACGGAACAGTAGCAAACGGAAGTGAAACGAATGATAATGTAAGTATAAATCAAGGAAGTGTAACGGTAGCAAGTGGTAAATTAGAAAATTACGGATCAATAGTAACAAGTGGAGAAGGAATAGAAATAGCAAATGGAGCAACATTAACAACCCATAACTTATTAGATACAACGGCAAATGGTGGAAAGATAGCGAATGAAGGAACATTGGAAATATCAGTAATTGGAGATGCACAAAGCAAAAACATAATAGATGGAAGCGGAACATTGTTAATAAGTAATGGAAGATTTGACAACGATTATGATGGAACACTTGGAACGATAAAACAAGGAAATATAGTAGTAAATGACGGAACAACATTTACATCATCAGCAACAGCAGTAACGACAACGAGTGGAATAGCAAATGAAGGAACAGTAATATTCTATGACGGAACAAATAAAAATGAGATAAGTGGAGATGGAAACTTAACGATAAACGGAACAGTAACAAACGAAGCAAAGATAGAACAAACAGAAGTATCAATAAATGCAGATAAGAAATTAACAACAAAAGCAGACAATGTAGTAGCAAATATAGTAAATGCCGGAACAGTAACATTTACAAGCGGGAAGAATGTAAACGAAATAACAGGAGAAAGTGGAAGATTAGAGATAGCAGGGGAAGTAGAGAACGATAATAATATAACACAAAAAGAAGTAGAAGTACAAAGTGGCGAATTAGCAAACAATGCAGGAAAAACAATAAAAGCAGATAGTGTAAAAATATTGGCAGAAGGAGAGATAGAGAATGCAGGAACGATAAACGCAACGGCAATAGAAAACAGCGGAGAATTAGAAAATACAGGAACAATAACCGGGACTGCAAATACAATAACAAACAAGACAGGTGCAGAAATAACCAACAGTGGAACAATAAGTGCAACGACATTAAGCAATGAAATAAATGCAACAATAACAAACGAAGCAGAAAAGACAATAACAGCAACAACAATAACAAATGCCGGAACAGTAGAAAATGCAGGAGCAGTAACAGTAACGGATTTAACCAATAGTGGAATAATAACAAATGAGGGAACAATAACATCAACAAATGCGATAACAAATAGTGGAACAATGACATCAAATGCAGATAAGATTGTGATAACAGGAACATCAAAAGAGATAGCTAACACGGGAACATATAATGTAACCGGTGGAACTATAAGTTATAAGGTAAGCGGAACAAACACAAATAAAGGAACGATAAATATAAGACAAAATGAAGTAACTGTAAGTAGCAGTATAACAAATAGCAATATAAATTTAGGAACGACATTAAAAGTTAAAGACGATGCTTTATTGGAAGAAACATCAACATTAACTATAGAAAATGGAGCATTGTTGATAACGGATAATGGGGTAGCAAGTGACATAGCAGCGACATTAAATATAGCATAAG
>JAFXOB010000242.1 GCA_017529005.1 Elusimicrobiota bacterium | reverse complement strand
CCTTGATCTCTAACTCTTAAAACTGTTCCCGGTTGTGTTCCTGAAGTTATTTTAACTTTAACATGTCCATCCAATACCGGAACATCATATTCCAAACCTAATGCCACCTGCGCAAATGTAAGTTTTATTTCGGTATGTAAATCATCACCTTCTCTTACAAAACCGGGTTGTTTCTTTAAATGTATAACAACATACAAATCACCCGGTTGTGCACCTTTAGGGCCTGAATCTCCCGCACCTGATACTCTTAATGTGCTTCCGTCATTAACACCTTGCGGTATTCTTACTTTTATTGTTTTATTTGTTCTTATTGTTCCTGTTCCTCTGCATGTAGGGCAGGGATTATCTATAATTTGACCTTCACCGTGACATCTCGGACAAGTTTGACTGAAAGAGAAAAACCCTTGACTTACTCTAACTTGTCCTCTACCTTTACATTGAGGACATGTTTTCGGACTTGTACCCGCTTTTGCTCCGGTTCCGCCGCAAGTTTGGCAAGTGTCTCTTTTTGTAACATCCAAAGATACTTCTTTACCTGTCATTGCATCAAGCATTGATATATCCAAATCGTATCTTAAATCCGCACCTTTTCTGTATTGTCTTTGTGAACCGCCCGACGATCTTCCCGCTCTGCCACCGCCGAAAATATCACCGAATATGTCACCGAATATGTCGCCCATATCGCCCATATTACCGAACCCGCCTGCACCACCTGCTCCGCCCATACCGTTCATACCTTCATGACCGAAAGCATCGTATTGTTGCTTCTTTTGCGGATTGGACAAAACGTCGTAAGCTTCGTTTATTTCTTTAAATTTTTCTTCGGCTTCTTTGTTTCCCGGGTTTCTGTCCGGATGATATTTTATTGCCAAATGTCTGTATGCTTTTTTTATTTCGTCGGCCGATGCTCCTTTTTGAACACCAAGCACTTCATAAAAATCTTTTTTCATTTTTTTCCTCTTATATTTGAGCGAAGCGACTTCATCTTTTTAATTTTAACTTCGTATTTTCCTCAATCGAGTACCAACCGCTATCGCTTTCTTTTTGTACACTTCATTCAGTAAATACTTCGTTAAAATTTAAAATCTAAGAAGTCTTACAAAGCAAAGAACAATGTATTTTGCTTCGCAATTTTTATTTAAACTTCTTTGACGCTATTTTTTTCTCAACTTCACTTAAAGAAAAATTTAACGGTATAACCAACTGTCCGTTATAATTATATGCTCCATATTTGTTTGCAACTTTACTTACTATATAATACGGAAATTTTTCGTTTGCCGTATAATATTCTTTTATAAACGTGTATTGTGCAGGAATAATCAACATATAACTGCCAATTTCAGCAATACCATAAAATCCTTTTTTTAAAACTTTAAATCTCGGGAATTTTTGACTTATACCGAGTGCATTTTTTTCTATATTTTCATAAGTATCGGAAACTTTTTTATCTGTTACAGGATCATATACGTAATACCCGTTTAAAACTTCATCATACATTATAAAAAACATTCTGTCTTCATAAACATTATCAACCGGAACTTTTCTGTAAAAAGGTTCAGGCTCTTTATAGGAATAAACAGGCATCTCTTTTCCGTAAGAATCATAGAAACGGTAACCATATTTTTGGGACTTTATCAAAAAGTAATGTTGATCGTTATATTCAACAGTTGAAACATCACCTAATTCTGCAGTTAATAATGTGTTACCGGCTGAATCTTTTAAAATCCAAGTTTCTGTTCCGTTAAGGTCAGTTTTTCCATAAGCAACAGCTGCATTATCTATATGGAATGTTATTCTTTTATCATATTCAACACCATCTACAACAAAACTGCTTGCTGTTTTATTATCTGCCAAAGGAAGATTTATTGCAGGTTTATATGTATATTCTTGTGCTTGTTGTGTTTGTTGCTGCGGTTGCTGTTGTCTTGCAGTATTCATATCTCGTCTCATTTTGTTCCTTACGGCAGCATTTCTGCCTAAAGGTTGTGTATTAGTTTGTTGTACATTTTGATTTGTCGCTTGTTGATTTTGTTGTTCTTTTTTCTTCTGTATTTCTTTAGCAATTTGTAAATATTTAGTTATATTAAAATTCCACATTTCAAGGTCTAATACAGCCTGTTTTTCCTGTTCAAGAGTTGTTGCTCTGTTATATTGTTCTCTATAATATTGAATTTGTTCCAAAGCAGCACCTATATGACATTTCCCGGAAGCATTTACATACTCTCCTCCGTCTATATGTGTGCCGTTAGTCCCGCCGCATAAAGGACACGTTGGCGGAATATAAACAAGTTCCGGCATAGGAACATGATCTTTTAATTTTGTTGATTGTTGTTCTGCTCTGTATGAAGGACACCAAGTTTCGTGTCCGTTTTCTTTTTCGCAATATCCGCAAACGGCTTTACTTACACCCGGAGCACTCCAAGCAAAAACCATATTTTGAACCGATGTTGTTAAAAATACCATCATTAACAAAATAATTCCTAATTTTATTTTTTTCATTTTACCTCTAAAAAACATTGAATTTTAAGCACCTAATCTTTTAGCCAATTATCTATCATATGTTTTACTTTTGTACTATATTCATATCGATATGAATATTTATTCCACAAAGCTTTATGATTTCTAATCCAACTTTTAAAATCGCAAAAATCTAACATTTTCTTTTCACTTTTATAAAAATCATAAGTAGTTTCTACAAAGCCGAACAACATTTCACAATATTCTTTATATTGTAAATAGTGAATATCGCCATATTTTTCCTGCGAAATCAAATTATATATAAAATCTTTATCTTCTAAAAAAGGGAAATTAGCAGTTATTTTTTGCAAGTTAGCAAGAGTATCATTCAATTCTTTCTTTTTAACCCTTTTATAAAATTTATATGAAATATATATACAAAATATAAAAACTATTAAAATATATAAAACTATTATACCTATCATTTTTATAAACCCTTATAAATTATTATCTTATCTTTTTCTTAATTATTTCTTCAAAATTAATAAAATTATTAAAAAACATATTTAATATATTCTTTAAAAATTCTATCTTTTAAACTTGCGAAACTATCAATAGGAAAAAAGCCTATTGATAGTTCTATTTTTTCAAATATCTTACATATTCTCAAATAACTAAAGATTTTGAACTTTAGGCCAGGCACACCGTGCCGAAGTTTACATTGAAAAGTAAATGAGGCACGGTGTAACGAAGCATAAATTCAAAAGATTAGTTATTTCTTATCGTCTACAACTTCAGCATCAACTACATTATCGTCATTCTTCGGTGCTTCCTGTTGTGCTTGTCCTGCATTAGCACCTGCTGCTCCGGCTTGAGCACCTGCTTGTTGCTGTTGTTGTGCTGCCTTATAAACTTCTTCTGCTAATTTATGTGAAGCATCTGAAAGTTTATCTTTAGCTTCTTTAATTTTTGCTATATCATTTGTTTTAATAGCTTCTTTTGTGTCGTTAATAGCTTGTTCGATTTTCAATCTTTCATCTTGAGAAATTTTATCGCCATGCTCTTTCAAACTCTTTTCTGTTGCATAAACTAAATTGTCTGCTTCGTTTTTAGCTTCAATTTCTTCTTTTTTCTTCTTATCGTCTGCTGCATATTGTTCAGCTTCTTTAACATATTTATCTATATCATCTTTAGAAAGTTTTGTTGAAGAAGTAATCTTAATAGATTGCTCTTTACCTGTTCCCAAATCTTTTGCAGATACGTGCAATATACCGCTTGCATCTATATCAAATGTAACTTCAATTTGAGGAACTCCTCTCGGAGCAGGTGGTATTCCGTCAAGCATAAATCTTCCCAACGAAACATTATCTTTTGCCATAGGTCTTTCACCTTGCAAAACGTGTATTTCTACTCCGGGCTGATTATCTTGTGCCGTAGAGAACACTTGAGATTTCTTTACAGGAATTGTTGTGTTTCTATCGATGATAGGTGTTCTAACATTTCCTAAAGTTTCAAGACCTAATGTTAAAGGTGTAACATCAAGTAAAAGAATATCTTTTACATCACCGGTTAAAACTGCTGCCTGAACTGCTGCTCCGTTGGAAACACATTCCATCGGATCAATTCCTCTTTCAACAATTTTACCTACATAGTTTTCAACAAATTTTTGAACTATAGGCATTCTTGTAGGTCCGCCTACGAGAATAACTTTTGTTAAATCTGCACTTGTAAGTTTTGCATCACTTATAGCTTGGTCGATAGATGCTTTACATCTTTGAACTATAGGATCTACCAAGTTTTCAAGTGTTGCTCTTGTAAGTTTCATTGCCAAATGTTTCGGGCCTGTAGCATCTGCTGTAATAAACGGTAAATTGATATCTGTTTCAAGAATGTTGGAAAGCTCTATTTTTGCTTTTTCCGCAGCTTCCTGCAATCTTTGAACAGCCATTTTATCGTTTCTTAAATCGATACCGTTTTCTTTTTTAAATGTTTCTGCTATATAGTCTATAACAGCTTTATCCATATCGGTTCCGCCGAGCTTTGTATCTCCGGATGTAGATAATACTTCAAATGTTCCCTCACTACCCATTTCCATTATTGTACAATCCAAAGTTCCGCCACCGAGATCGAATACCAATATCTTTTGTTCTTTACCAACTTTATCTATACCGTAAGCAAGTGATGCTGCCGTAGGTTCGTTAACAAGTCTTACAACTTCCAAACCGGCAATTGCACCTGCATCTTTTGTTGCTTGTCTTTGGTGATCATTAAAGTAT
>JAFXOB010000241.1 GCA_017529005.1 Elusimicrobiota bacterium | reverse complement strand
ATTAACCGGGAAAATTAAAATAACAATGAGAATAGGTAATATAGGAATAAGAGATATAGAAAATGTAGGATACAATATAAGATTTGAAGAAATACCTGAAATAAGTCAAAGAGATATACAAAATTTAGTAAAAGCAACAACAAAGGACGAAATACTAAATATAATAGGACAAAAAAATGGATTTGCAATAATATTAACAAGCTTGAAAGAAGAAAATGTTAATAGATTTAAAGAGTTGATATTAGAAAGAATATTAGCAAAGAAAGCATTAACGGAAAGTGTAACAACTATATCCGGAATAGAATTAGAAGATAAGAAGTTGGAAATATTGTTAGGTAAACTATTATTTAGACAATTAAATTATACTGATAAAGAACAAGTAAAAGAAGAATTAATTTCTCAAGGACAGTTAATGAATGTATTAGAAAAATTAAAAGAAATGGATAATAAGCAAAAAGGAATAGAAACTCAAGAACAACAAGAATTGGTAAACACAATAATACAATTAATATTATTATATGATGGACAAAGAGTAAAGGGAAATCAACTGCAAAAGCAAACGTCTGTGGGTGATATATCAAGTTTCAGATCAATGTTGGCTGCCGCATAATAATGACAAATTATAATTTACAAAGTAAAACATATTATAATGTCGGTAAAAATTGCAAAACAATTTTTGATAAATAATTAGATTTTTTGCAAAACAAAATACATTAATTATAAATTTTAAATTATAAAATAGACAAAAATCTTTTTTGTCTATTTTTTTTGTATAATTATTACCAATTATAAATTGTTGTCGTTGCAAGGCGATATTGTCGCTTTGACAAACTGTTTAATTTGTAATTGAATATACATTCTATATTGTACATTATATATTGTAGTTTTAAGGAGTTCAAAATGATTACTTTTTTAGTCGGGCTTTTAATTTTATTTGTCGGATATCTTACATATTCAAAATATGTTGAGAAACAGTTTGATCCTGATGATAACAGACCTACGCCTGCTTATGCATTGAATGACGGAGTTGATTTTGTTCCTTTAAGTACTAAAAGAAATCAAATGATACAACTTTTAAGTATTGCAGGTATGGGACCTATTATCGGTGTTGTACAAGGAATATTATTTGGTCCGATAGCTTTTCTTTTAATTCCGTTAGGTTGTGTTTTTATGGGAGCAGTTCATGATTATGCAGCAGGCATGATATCAATGAGAAATAATGGTATGCAGGTTACAGGTTTAATACAAAAATATTTAGGAAAAAGTTGGTATTACATATTTTTTGCAATAATTGCTACTATGATGTTGCTGGTTGCCGTGGTTTTCGTTTATACATCCGGAGATTTAATTGCATCAAAATTTTTTAGTGTTACCGATTTTTCTTTAAAGAATCATACTCTTCTATATATTTATGGCATAATAATCGTTTACTATATGTTTTCTACAATGTTTTCAATAGATAAAATTGTAGGTAATATTTATCCTATACTAGGACTTATTTTAATTATAGGAACTCTTCTTTTAGTTGTAGGATTTTTTATAAAAGGGAT
>JAFXOB010000240.1 GCA_017529005.1 Elusimicrobiota bacterium | reverse complement strand
TTATCTGTTTCATACATGCTTCTTCTAATAAGATTTGAACCATCTATTAAAAGAGTATTTATTTCTTTATTGTTTGTTAAATTTTCTGTATTTTGTTTATTATCAATTTTTTGAGTGTTTGTTTTAATAACAGTTAAATCATTATGCATTATTTTTTTGTTGCTTACTAAATTTCCGTTATTTCGTTTTTTTAGGTATTTGTATATTACTGCAAAAGTCAATGCTACTGTCAATGCTACTGCACATTTGTTCATGCTGTTTCTCCTTATTATTATCTTACAATTAACTAATCTAATCAATATAATACAAACATCCTAAGAAAAGTATTTAGTTAAATGTTGCAAATAGTATATTATGTTTTCACAAATTTGTCAAGTACTTTTTTTAAATAATAGATTTTTATATTACAAAACAAAAAAAGAAGATGATTTTGTATCATCTTCTTTTATATTTATTGTGTATTATTAAACTATTTTTTCTTTTTTGTCTTTTTTTTAGATTTGTTCGAAAGGTCTTTTATTAAAGGAACTTCACCGCAATCCGGGAACAAATGACAATTTATACATTCACTCCAAATTTTTTGCGGTAAAACTTCTCTGGATATTACTTCATATCCCATTTTTTGGAAAAATGCGGGTTTGAAACTTAATGCAAATGTTGTATATATGCCTAAGCCTAAAGCATTTTGTTCAAGGGTTTTTACAATTTTTGTTCCGATACCTTGCCTTGCATAAGTTTTTTCTACTGCAAGTGCCTTTACTTCGGCAAGATTATCCCAACTTACATGTAAAGCACCGCACCCGATAATTTTACCTTTGTATTCGGCAACAACATATTCTTGTATATTTTCATATATAGAATTTAATGATCTGTGCAACATTTCTTTGTTGTCGGCATAAAATTCTATTATTCTGTGCATTTGTTTCACATCTTGAACTTTTGCAGGTCTGATTTTCATTATTTCGTCCAATTATATCCGGCATCAACTGCTTTAATGTTTAAAGGAATAACTTTAGGTTTTGCAGCAAAAGCAGTTTCTAAAGCTTTCTTTACATGATCTAAACTAGGAGCTTGTATTCTTTTTACTAAAGCACCTACGGCAACCATATTAGCTGTTCTTATATTTCCAACTTGTTTATCTGCATTTTCTGTTATAGGAATAAATGTTATTCTTTTATCATTATAATCTGCTTCATTTATTAATGAAGAGTTTGCAATAACTACGGCATCAGCTTTCATTCTAGGCAAAAATTTGTCTAATGATGGTTTGTTTAATGCTATTAAAGCAGTAGGGGCAAATGCTACAGGTGATCCGATTTCTTCATCGGAAATTATAACTGTAGAGTTTGCTGTTCCACCTCTCATTTCTGCTCCATATGAAGGGAACCATGTAGTTTTTAAATCTTGTTCCAATGCTGATTGTGCAAGAAGAGTTCCTGCAAGTAAAACACCTTGTCCGCCAAAACCTGCTGATATTATTTCTTCGTAAATTTTCATATTATTTTGTCTCATCCTTTATAACGCCTAAAGGGAAAGTTTTAAACATTTCTTCTTTTACCCACTTTGTCGCTTCCAAAGGAGTTTTACCCCAATCTACAGGACAATGTGATACAACTTCAATAAATGAATAACCTTTTCCTTCAACTTGATTTTGGAAAGCTTTTTTTATGGCTTTTCCTGCTTGTATTACATGAGGAGCATCACAAACTGATACTCTTTCAATATATTTTGTACCTTTTAAACCTGCCAACAACTCACAAACATTTATAG
>JAFXOB010000030.1 GCA_017529005.1 Elusimicrobiota bacterium | reverse complement strand
TCTTCAATTATAAAATCCAATTGGTATATAATGATAGCCACTTTTATAATTGCATTTTTGACCTTTTTGGTTGTAGTTAAATTTTTTGACAAATATATATTCTAATAAAAAGGAACATATACGATGAAATTTCTAGTTATAGGTAATGGCGGAAGAGAACATGCCATAATTTGGAAACTTGCCCAGAGTCCTAAAGTGGATAAAATATTTTGTACATTAGGTAATGCCGGAATTTCCAAACAAGCACAAATAGTAGATATTAAAGTTGATGATTTTGAATCTCTTTCAAAATTCGCAATTGAAAACAAAATAGATTATACATTCGTCGGACCGGAAGTACCTTTAGCACTTGGAATTGTTGATTTTTTCAATTCCAAAGGTTTAAAAATTTTTGGTCCTTGTAAGAAAGGGGCTTTGCTTGAAGCAAGTAAAAGTTTTGCCAAAGATTTTATGAAAAAATACAATGTGCCTACAGCAGAATATCATACATTTACAGATTTAAATAAGGCTAAGAATTTTCTTGAAACACAATGGGAAGAAAATAAAAAAATTGTTGTAAAAGCAGACGGACTTGCAGCCGGTAAAGGTGTTGTTATGTGTCAGAACAGGCAACAGGCACTTGATGCTGTAAAAAATATTATGGAAGATAAATCTTTCGGTTCTGCCGGTGATACAATAATTTTTGAAGAGTGGTTAGATGGACAGGAAACTTCAGTTTTGGTTTTTGTTGACGGGAAACATTTCTCAATAATGCCTGCTGCACAAGATCACAAAAGAGTTGACGATGGAGATAAAGGTTTAAATACCGGAGGTATGGGGGCTTATGCTCCTGCACCTGTAGCAACACCGGAATTATTAAAACAAGTTAAAGAACAAGTAATGCCAAATATTATGAATGGCTTACAGAAAGAAAATATAGACTATAAAGGAATTTTATACATAGGTTTTATGGTAGATAACGGAAAACCTTATGTTTTGGAATTTAATTGCAGGTTCGGAGATCCTGAAACACAGGTTATTTTACCTTTACTTGAAACAGACTTAGTGGATATTGTTGAAAATACAATAAACGGAACATTAAATGATAGTGATATAAAATGGTCAAATAAATCAGCTGTATGTGTGGTTCTTGCTTCAGGAGGGTATCCTGAAAAATATGAAAAAAATATTAAAATATTTGGCTTAGATACCGTTAAAGAAACTGAAGCAATAGTATTTCATGCAGGAACAAAAAAAGATCCTGAAGGAAATATATTAACTTCCGGTGGTAGAGTTTTGGTATTAACTGCAGTTGCAGACGATATAAAATCTGCAATAGATAAAGTTTATGCAGTAATACCTAAAGTAACTTTTGATAAAATGCATTATAGAAAAGATATTGCACAGAGGGCATTAAAATGGATAAACAAATAGATGTTTCAGTTATAATGGGCTCAGATTCAGATTTACCTGTAGTTGCCGAAACTTTAAAGATATTTGATAAATTTAATGTTAAATATTCTGTAAATATTGCATCTGCACACAGAACTGCAGAATTTGTAAAACAATGTGTAAATAATGCAATTAACAGTGGAGTAAAAGTTTTTATAGCTGTTGCAGGAATGTCTGCTGCGCTTCCCGGAGTAGTTGCTTCAGAAACAGTTCTTCCTGTAATAGGTGTTCCTATGGAAGGAAAAGCTCTTTCCGGAATGGATGCTCTTTTTTCTATAGCACAAATGCCGCCTTCGATACCGGTAGCATGTGTTTCAATTGGTAAAGCCGGTGCGAAAAATGCAGCAATACTTGCAATAGAAATACTTGCAATAAACAATAAAAGTATTTCGGAACAATTGTTACAGTATAGAAAAGAAATGAAAGAACAAATTCTAAATAAAGATGAGAGATTAAATAAACTCGGTTATCAAAAATATTTGGAAGAAATGAAAAAGTAAAAAGGTTTATATGGAAATTTTAAATTCAAAGCAAATAGATTCGACAATAGAAAAGTTAGCAAACGAGATAGTAAAAAAAAATATTGACGATATCGTGGTTATAGGTATTCAAACCAAAGGTGTTGCTGTTGCCAAAAGATTATCAAGAAAAATAGAAAGTATAAAGAATATGAAAGAACAAATTCCTTTCGGAATTTTGGATATTACTCTTTACAGAGATGATTTGCAGGAAGTTGGCGCAGATATTCCTACAATAAAAGATACTAATATTCCTTGCGATATAAATAATAAAAATATTATTTTAGTTGACGATGTTTTGTATACAGGTAGAACTATTCGATCTGCTTTAGATGTTTTAAAAGATTTTGGAAGACCACAATCTATAAAATTAGCTGTTTTAGTTGATAGAGGGTACAGAGAACTTCCGATACAACCGGATTTTGCAGGACTCATTCATCATACAAAAAATAGAATTTGTGTTGATATGAATGATGATGTTTCTAATGATGATAAAGTTGTTATAGATGATAAATAAAAAATAATATAGCACGAATGGAGAAAAATATGAAAAAAATAATAACAAGTTTGTTAATATTTGTATTTTTTTTGATATTTTTCACTCAATTATATGCTTTAATAGATGTAGATGCTGTTGGTATAGAACCTTCTGAAAAAAAGTATGTTACAATTAAACAACTGTTGGCTGAGGTGAGACAGAATCCGCTTAAAGAGGAAAATTTCAAATATTTAGAAAAAGCTTTAAGTTTATGTGAAAAAAATTCTAGCAAGGCAGAAATATACTATTTGATTTCTACAATAAAACTATGGACGCCATATAAAAATTCACAAAATGAAAAAACAAATTCTTCACTAAAATATGATTTACAAGGAGCTATGGATAATATAGATAAAGCTATATCTTTGGATAAAAATCAAGCAAAATATTATGGACAAAAAGCTTCTATTTATAGTCGTATCAGAGATTTTAACAATGCTATAATATATTGTGATAAAGCAATAAGATTAGACCCTAAAAATTCAGACTGTTTTTATGAGAGAGCACAATTCAACTTTTATGATAAGAAATATGAAGATGCACTTAATGATGTATCTAAAGCATTAGAAATCAGCAAAAAACCGGAATATTATTATACTAAGAGTTTTTATGAAAAAGAATTAAAGAAAAATCAAGATGCTTTAGATGATATTGAAAATGCAATTAAACTCGGTGGAGAACAAGCAATAAATTACTATTTATACATAAGAACTAGAGCAGAAATAAAACATGAATTAGGATTTGAGGCGGAAGAAGTTTTAAAAGATTTAGATATTGTAATAGAAAAAGAACATTTTAATCAGAATAATAAATATTGGGCATATTTGCTTAAAGGGAAAATTTTAGAAGAACATAAAGAGTATAGTAAAGCATTGGAAGCATATAAAGAAGCATTGAAACGAGCTGAAAGCAAAATGAATTTGCAGTATAAAATAAAATTTTTAGAAGATAAAGTTAATAAAAAATAAAAAGAGGACAAAATGTCTTTTAACAGAAAAGATCTTCTCGGTTTGGAACATTTGGACAGAAAAGAAATTCAAACAATTCTTGATGCAGCAAAACCTTTCAAAAATATGTTTACAAGATCAATCAAAAAAGCTCCTGCTCTCGTAGGAAAAACGGTTGTAGCTTTATTTTGTGAACCGTCAACAAGAACAAGAACATCTTTTGAAGTTGCGGCAAAAAGATTGTCTGCAGATTTTGTAAATATTGAACAAAAAACATCAAGCTTTGTTAAAGGTGAAAGTTTGGTAGATACGGCTAAAACACTTGAGGCAATGAAGGCAGATATAATAATAATAAGACATACTTGTGCCGGAGCGCCGGAACTTCTTGCTAAAAATTTGAAAGCCTCAATTATAAATGCAGGAGACGGCTTTCATGAGCATCCTACACAAGGTCTTTTAGATCTTTATACAATGTATGACAAAAAGAAAAGAATTGAAGGATTAAAAGTTTTGTTAGTCGGTGATATTTTGCATAGCAGAGTTGCAAGATCAAATATTTGGGCATTAACAAAGTTTGGTGCGAAGGTTAGAGTTGTAGGTCCACCGACTTTGATACCAAGAAGTATATCATCTTTGGGTGTAGAAATATTTTATGATTTGGATAAAGCAATAAAAGATGTTGATGTTATAAATATTTTAAGAATACAAACAGAAAGACAACAAGGCGGTTTTTTCCCGTCTATTC
>JAFXOB010000239.1 GCA_017529005.1 Elusimicrobiota bacterium | reverse complement strand
AATAGAAATAATTTATAAAATTTAAAATTTATATTTTTGCTCTTTTTGATGTAGTCATTGTTTTCGATGTTAATAAAATGAAGAAAATCTGTTAATCCATTATTTATTCCCATCATACAAATAGCAATATCAGGTTTATATTTATTTATATTATCATCAAGCAAACTTAAAATAATTTCTAATTTTGTAGCATAAATGCCACAATCGATAACAGAAAATTTATTAGGGTATTTTTCATTCAACATTTGTTGTAGTTGTTTAGGATATTGACCATCGGTAGTAGATTCCCCCAAACACATTATTGTATATTTAGATTTATTTTTTAATATTTTGTCGTTTTTATACTGTTTATAAAAAGAAACAGTCAAACCTGTAAGCCTTAGTCCACATTCTAAAACAATTAAAGAAAAAAAGATTCCAATTATTATTAACAAAAGTCTTTTTAAAAATAATTTCATATTATTTCGTAATTACAAAAATTGCCTGTTGTGCGAACAAGTTAGGAAGTATATGACAATATTTGCTGTTGGTTATAAAAGCTTTTTCTATAATTTTGTAGTTTCTTTCTTTACAGAAAATTTCAAAATCTTTTATACTTAAAAATCTTATATTCGGTGTATCATTCCATTTTGACGGTAAACATTTTGTTACAGGTGCTCTACCGCCGAAAAACAAGTTAAATCTTAACGAAATATGTGCAAAGTTGGGAAACGACACAATGACATTTTTGCTTATTCTTAAACATTGTTTTAATACTTCATCAATTCTTTTTACTTGTTGTAAACTGTCACTAAGTATTACAAAATCAAAAGTGTTATCCAAATAACTATCCAATGCACCATCAATATCCGAATGCATAACGCATAATCCTTTTTCTACACATTTATATATTGCATCTTCGGATATTTCTACACCTTGAGCATTTACTTTTTTATTTTGTTCGAGTAAATACATTAAATCACCGTCACCGCATCCCAAATCTAAAACTTTTGCTTTTTCGGTTACGATTCCGGCTATTTTCAAATGTGACAATAAAATATTTTTATTTTTCACTACCAAAAACCTCATTATATAGTTTGTCTAAGAAATTGCTTACTAATCTGGTTTCATCTTTTACTTCTAAAAGAAAAGCATCGTGTCCGTAAGTTGAATATATATTGCAATAAGTAACTTCCTGATTTTTCATTTTTATATATTTAACTATGTTTTCAGATTGATATGGCGGATAAAGCCAATCCGATTTAAAAGATATAACCAAAAATTTTATATCTAAATGTTTTTCTTCAGGCAAAAAATTATCTTTTTGGACATCAAAATAATCTATCGCTTTAGATAAATATAAGTAACTGTTGGCATCAAACCTTTTTACAAAAGAACTGCCTCTATATCTTAAATATTCTTCCACTTCAAAATCAGCGTTAAAATCAAAATTCTCATTTGGTTCGGGACTTTTAACGGGAAATTTTTTTTGCATGGAATAATCACTCATGTATGTAATATGTCCTAACATTCTTGCAACGGCAAGACCTTTATCCGGTTCGTTTCCACCGTAATAATGACCTTTTTTCCAAGCGACATCACCCATAATAGATTGTCTGCCTACTTCATTAAAGGCAATTTGTTGAGGTGTAGATCTTAAAGTTGCGGCTATAGGAATAGCAGAATATATAAACTCCGGATAATCCATTGTCCATTGTAATACCTGCATACCGCCCATAGAACCTCCGGCAACAGAAAACAATTTTTCTATACCGAAAAACTCTACAAGTTTTTTCTGAGCTTTTACCATATCGGATATCGTTATTGCCGGAAAATCTGTTCCGTATTCAATACCCGTAGCAGGATTTTTAGATGCAGGACCTGTTGTTCCTGCACACCCGCCTAAAACATTTGAAGCTATAACAAAATATTTATTTGTATCAAATGCTTTTCCCGGGCCAATCATTGTATCCCACCAACCGGGTTTTTTATCTCCTTCGTGGTATCCTGCACAATGAGCATCGCCGGTAAAGGCATGAGTAATCAAAATAGCATTGTTCTTTTTCTCGTTTAAAGTTCCGTAAGTTTCATAAGCTATTGTAACTTGCTGTAAACTTTGTCCGTTTTCAAGAACAAGATTTTCAAATGTAAAATATTTAGTTTGAACAATACCCACACTATCTTTTAACAAATTCATTCTCCGTTATATAAATAATATGAATGTGAATTTCATATTATAGTATTTTTTGTATAAATAAAAAAGAGATATGGCTTAAATACCATATCTCTTTCTATGATTAAATAATATTATTTTATTTTAAAAGTTGCTGTTACAGTAACTGCAATTTCTTTTTCTTTTGAAGATGTATTATATATACCATAATCAGAAACATCCGTAGATAAAGGTTTTCTTATTTGGAATACACCTGATCTTGCAGATAAAAGTCCGCAAACTTTATTTCCTGAACTTTTTGCAATTTCCAATGCTCTTGCTTTTGCATCAATGGTTGCAAGAGCCAACATTTCAGCTTTTATATCTGCAAGGTTAGAAACAAAATATTCTAAATCAGAATAGTGTAAATATATACCTTGTTTTGCAAGAGCTTTGCTATCTAGTGCCATCTTTTCAAGTTTTTCTATATCACTGGATCTTACTTCTATTCTTTGGTTGAAAGTATACCCGGTTACACCGTTGTTTCCATAATTTGCATAAGAGCTTACTGGTTCAACCAAAATATCTTTTTCTTCTATACCATTGTTTGCCAAATATTTTTTTATTTTAATTAAATCTTCTTGTATCCAAGATGGGCCTTCGCTTTTTGAGGCAACATTTGTATCCCTGTTTATTGTAATATTCCATTTTGCAAGATCCGAAGTTACCGATTTTACACCTTGACCTACAACTCTAATAGACTGTTCATTTCTTGTTGAAAGAAAAAATGCTCCCCAAACAAAAGCTGCAATAATAATACCTATTGCTAAAATTGATGCTGATTTGCCGTTCATATTTTTTTCTCCTTAAATATATACTTTATTATTCTTAAAAAGTTAGCAATTAATCTAAAATTCTATTCTTTGCTCTTTTTGCTGTTGTCGTTTGTTGTTTCTATACCTCTATGCATCCATACATCTAATCTTCTGCCGTTTATATTCCTATTTCTTTTAATAAATCTTTTAATACTTCTGCAGAATTCACAAAAGCTTGTTGTTCTTTTTCATTAAATTCTATTTGTTGAACCTGTCTTATACCTTCTCTGTTAACTACCGCAGGCAAACTTAAATATACATCGTTCACGTTATACAAATTATT